>JANMHK010000066.1:0-10435 GCA_031375135.1 Sphingobacteriales bacterium
ACATCGTGCAAAGCGTCCAATGCACCGGCTTTATCAAATTTGTTGATGGCAATACAATCAGCATAATCAAGCATGTTGATTTTTTCCAACTGCGAAGCCGCGCCATATTCCGGCGTCATGACATAAAGGGAGACGTCGCAATAGTCTAAAATCGATGCATCGCTTTGGCCCACCCCTGCACTCTCCAGGATGATCAGGTCAAAGCTTTCGTCCTTACATATATTGATCGCATCCTCCACATATTCACTCAATGCACGGTCGCTTTCGCGTGTTGCCAGACTGCGCATATACGCACGTGGATGATGGATGGCATTCATCCGGATTCGATCACCTAATAATGCGCCACCAGTTTTTTTCTTGGACGGATCCACCGAGATCACGGCAATTGTTTTGTCGGCCGTATGGTTCAGGAAACGCCGCACCAGCTCGTCGGTCACCGAAGATTTGCCGGCCCCGCCGGTACCCGTAATGCCGAGCACCGGTATTTTTATTGTTTCTGTTTTTCGTGTAGTGTTTAGGCGCAGTCCATTCTCCGCGTTCGTGATCTTTCTGGCGATGGAACGAATGTCTTTCACTTCTCCCAGTTGCATCGGCTCATTATACTCCCCACTACCATTGAGCGTAAAATCGCATTGTTTCAACAGATCCTCGATCATCCCCTCGAGGCCCATTTTCCTACCATCATCAGGAGAATATATCCGGGTGATACCATATTGATGAAGTTCGTCGATCTCGGTCGGCAGGATAGTACCACCGCCACCGCCAAAAATCTTGATATGCCCGCAGCCGTTCTGATTCAGCAGGTCCTTCATGTATTTAAAGAACTCCACATGGCCTCCCTGGTACGAAGTGATGGCGATGCCATGAACATCTTCTTCTATGGCACATTCCACGATCTCCGCCACGGACCGGTTATGCCCCAAGTGGATGATCTCTGCGCCTTTACTTTGCAGTATCCGTCGCATGATGTTAATCGCTGCATCGTGGCCGTCGAATAAGCTGGCCGCTGTGACGATCCGGACTTTATTTTGGAGGAAATATGCCATAGACTAACAATCGTTAGCACAAAATTACAAAACAGCACGCAATGAAGGCCGGTTAGTTTTGTTAACCTTAAGCGGCAGGCCCTTGGTCTAGGTTTAATGGTGTAATTTGTTGATTAACTTTTTCCTATGCGTACCATCGCGATGATAGTCGGCTTGTTATTTGCCTTTGCCAGCTATGGGCAACAAACACCGGATCAGATCTACGGAGATCTGTTCCATGATGTTCAAATGAATAAAGTTTTCCCGGATGGCAAAACCTTTGTTGACTGTGTGCCCAAAAAAGAACCCAAGGCGATCTTAAGTGATTACAAGAAATTGAAAGCCACGCCGAATTTTTCACTGCCGAATTTTGTAAAAGAAAACTTTGACATCCCGGTTACGCCCCCATTGAACAATACCGAGCAGGAGAAAGATGTAGTTAAACACATCAACCATCTATGGGGAATATTGAAACGGGAATCTGATGTTAAGAAAGAAGGAAGTTCGCTGCTGCCCCTACCCAACCCTTACATAGTACCCGGTGGCAGATTCCGGGAGATCTATTATTGGGATTCCTATTTCACCATGCTGGGTTTGAAAGAGAGTGGTGAAACTGAAATGATCGAAAACATGGTCAAGAATTTTGCTTACCTGATCAATACTTACGGTCATATTCCAAATGGCAACCGAACCTACTACCTGAGCCGTTCCCAGCCCCCGTTTTTCTCGCTGATGGTGGGCCTGCTGGCAGAGATCAAGGGCCGTCAGGTGTTTGTTGATTATCTGCCCGTGCTGGAAAAAGAATACAAGTATTGGATGGATGGTTCAGATCAGCTCAAAAACGGTACGGCGTTCAGGCGGATCGTGAAGTTAGAAGATGGTACTTTATTGAACAGGTATTGGGATGATGCGATCACGCCCCGGCAGGAAAGCTATAAAGAAGATATTGAAACGGCCGATGCTGCAGTAAAGAAAATGCTTTCGGTATCACAGTTTAAAAATGCTGCTCAGCAGAAAAAAGCGGAAGAAGCAAAACGAATAGAAATATACCAGCACCTTCGGGCCGGTGCAGAGAGTGGTTGGGATTTTTCGAGCAGATGGTTTAAAGATGCATCAGACATTACTACTATTGAAACGACCAACATCATCCCTGTTGATTTGAATAGCCTGCTTTACCAGGCTGAGTTAAATTTAAAGTTGGCCTATACCCTGCTGCCAGGAAAATCACCAACAGAGTTGGCCAGAAAATCATCGATGGCTTCGATGTATGATCGACTTGCGCAAGCCAGAAAAAAAGCGATCGATACATATTGCTGGAACGAGGGCAAGGGATTGTATACCGATTATTGGTTTGCAGAAAAAAAGATTTCAGAACCCAGCACTCTGGCAGGCATGTATCCAGTATTTGTGAAGATGGCCGATAAACCAAGGGCAGAGAAACTGAAAGATGCCCTGATCCGAGACCTGCAAAAACCAGGCGGTTTTGCCACCACTACTTTTAACACAGGCCAGCAATGGGATGCCCCTAACGGCTGGGCACCATTGCAATGGATCGGCATCATGGGCCTGCAGCAATACTATTTTGTGGAGGAGGCCAAAGTAGCATCTGCACGATGGGTGAAATTGAACACCGATGTTTATGCCAGAACAGGTAAGCTCATGGAAAAATATAACGTGGTAGATACCAAGCTGGAAGCCGGCGGCGGCGAATATCCTTCTCAAGATGGTTTCGGCTGGACCAACGGGGTTTTGCTTGCTTTGATTAAAAGCAATTAGTCCGATACAATTGGCTAATTGACTAATTAGCTGATTGGCTGATTACAATTGACTCATTGGCTCTTTGGAATTAGCTAATTAGCAAATTGACTTATTGACTAATTCTTATACTTTAGGAAGGTTGAAAAATTTCAAACCCACCGGATAAAGAATCAGCCAATGAGACAATTAGCTAATTAGCCAATCCTACTGAGAGCCGTCTTTCTCCCCAAACCGCACAGTAAATCCACCGATTGAATTTCCACACTTCAACCCAACTTCACAGTCGGAACGAAAATGAATCCCGCCATAGATCCGCGAAACACTTGCCTCTTGAGCCATGGTGCTGTACCTGGCTTTACTGGCCGGAAACACATAGCCTAAAACTGTTGCAGCAGCTCCGGAAAATGTTGAATGCCCCGATGTATAGCTGGGAAAATTCGGCAGACCGATGGTTTTGATCGAAGGATCAATTTGCGTTGGACGGGCCGAGAAATAATACGACTTGGTATCCCAACAACAGATGGCTGCGTCAGCCATGGCCATATTTAACAAGCTAAAGGCCCTTGCTGTCCTCAACTCATTCAGCTTTTGTGCGGCCACTTCGTTAGAAGCAATTTCGTTCCAGTGACCAGGGGGCGTATAAGTGCCTGCCCCATCGGCCCAATATAAAGCGATCTGCCATTCCCTTGAATTTTGGTCCCGGCTGATGGCCCTCACTTCATCCAACTCTTTTTTGAACTGCTCAGAACCGACTGCTGGTGGCGGAGCAGGACGGAGAGAGTCGCGCTGGGAAGGTGAAATATGCCAAAGTTTGACGTTCCCAAAAACGGGTAGCATCATGGGCCTGGCTGGAGATTCCATGCTCTTCCACGGCGTTGTATTGCCCCCTGCCACGGCGGCTTGTTCTATCTGGGCCCAAACCGTTGGATTCCCTACGGCCGCACCCATACCATCCGACCTTAATCGTATCAGCGCTTTGTCGGCCACAGCATTTGCGATCTGTTCACCAGCGGCAATATCTGTAGGAGAGGCTACGCCAGAGATCAACTTCGCTCTTTTCTGATCTGTAGCGAGCTGCTGGAGCATCAACGTATCGTTGGGGAATAACACTTTCAACATCCTGTACGCTACTTGCGCAACTGCAGCATCTTCTGAAGGGTAAGAAGGCAAACCCGTTTGCAGTGGTTCTATAGCCCGGACACGACTGTCGTTCACAGCAGGAGACATGCGTTTATACTGGAACTTATATTTCCACACAGCTACTAAGGCATCGTACATCGCTGTGTGTAGGTAAGAATAAGCCCGAGAAGCATAGGGTGGGTTGGCAAACGGAAACTTCGGGTATGCCCCGGGGTTAGCAGCACTCGGCACGGGATAGGTTCCGTCAGGATTCGCTTCCGGAGGAATATTATAGACTGACACCAGTTCCCTCGCCACAGCGTTCCATTTGATCACTCCACTGTTCTTCCAGGTATTCACCAATCTGTTATCCTCAGTGGTCAGACCTTGTTGCAAAGCCAATATCTTATCGATTTCTGCTTTATAGGCCACAGAATTTACAGCGTCCGGTGCAGCTATCGTAATATCAGAAGGGTTGGCCAGATGTATTGTTTTCCAGGTTCCACCCGCACTGTCAATATTCACTGGTTCAAAATCTGCTACCGTTCGTTCATTCACATCTTTATTGCAGGCACTAAACACCAGCAGGGCAATTATAATATTTGATAGGCTTTTCATTGTACGGATTTTTTAAAGGGATTAAAGACATACTGTACACCTGCATTCCAACTGAATGCCTTACCTACATTTCTTCCAGCCACCACCTGGTCCGCAGCTCCGTGAAGCGCAAGACCCTCAACTCCGGGTATCCATAACAAGCCGGAAAAGCCTACCCATTGGGCGTCCATTTTATTGAACGGATAGGGCATATCATTTCGCCGGATATCTGACCCGGAAGTAGACGTGGACCAATTGTAATGCAGATCTAATCTGACACGTTTATTATTGAAACCAGCCCTGACGGCGCCATCCCAAACATCAGGAACGGGCATCTCATTACTGTTGACCTGTCTTTCATTATAATAACTCTGACGGTCCGTTTCAATATTAGACTTCAGGGTATACCCTGTTTGGAAGGTTGCAAAAAACTTGCTCTTATGTTCGTAGTGAAGGATCACTCTTCCATTGATCGTTCTTGCGCCAAGGCCAATGGAATAAGGAAGAAAATCAGGTACGTAGTCGCTCACCGGGAGTGAAATCCCGGCACTTAAGAAAGTATAAAACGTGCCCTGCTTATTTTTCTTTTTGATCAGTTTGTATTTGGCTGCCAGCGACAGATCCTGCCAACCTTCCTTCCCGGTCATCTGACCTGCTGTTGAGCTGGTTGAAATATGAGGTACGCCGGCAAAAAGATTGAGTTTGCTGGTCAGCCCAAACCCTGCCATCGGCATGATCATATTGGCTTTGAACGTACCAAGGTTAAGGTTCTCTCTAAGCCTGGTTCCTTCCCAATATTCTTTCCAATTTGTTTGTCCGTATGCCGCAACCAGACATATCTCACCTTTCGACATACTAAATCCGTCGGTCGGCGTCTGCGCAGAGGCGGTGTTGGCAATAAGCATCGACAGGCTTACTGCTGAAATCATCACGATGAGGGATATCGTTTTCATAAATCTACTTATTTGTCAGGGCCAATGTTTTGCCCTGTTTTTGAAGTTTTATTTTTTTAACCACCAATTCCCCAACTTTCTTGCCCAGCATGTTTCCTTCATCCAGATCAAACCGATAGTGTATGCCTCCATATAGCCTGGAGATGCTCGCTTCTTGCGCGGCATCACGGATGGATTTAAAACTTCGACTCTTGATTCCAAATTCTATTGATGAAGTATCGGTGTAGGCGATATCACCGAAATATTCCGTCATCACTTCGGCCGATGCGCCGGAAATGGTGGAATGTCCGCTTACGTAAGATGGGAAAGGCGGTGTTTGAATATAGGGCTGCCAATTAGGATCGATGATTTGATTGATCACCGTTTCGGGCCTGATATAATTGCTTCTGTATTTTTCATCCCAGCATGCCAGGAATGCATCAAATAAAGCAATGGAGGTTTTCGTGTATACGCCGATGGTAGTATGCAGATCTGCACCTGCTTTCTCTGCAACTATTCCCACGATGTTCATCCAGTGACCTGCTGGTGAGAACTTTTTCGTAGCGTACATCACATGTCCGGTCACATTCATTTTAAAGGGATTATCGTCCCAAAAATTGGCGATATGTTTTTGTTCTTCCGTTAAACTGTCGGACACGTTCTTGACCTCCATTAAGGCCTTAAAATAAACGCTGTTCTTGTTCTTTACATCGAAGACCGGGGGTTTGGGACATCTGATGGCCGACGCTGAATCCAACACCATAGGTCTGATTTCCATCCAATGGGGTTCCATGCCCGAACCATAAATGGGCGGAGTAGGCACCCATCGGCCTGGTGTTTCATCGACGCTGTACCGTGACGCTCCCCTTGTTTTGGCGTAGTTGTCTTGCTTGCTCCATTCCATGATGGCGGAAGCAATGGTATCTGCAAACAGCTGAGTATTGGCGAGCTTATCGTCCGGGATGCCCATGCTATCGGCTTCGTGCAGCAGCTTATCATAATGGCCCATCATACTACCTTCCGGAAACGTAACTGCATTTCCCACTTTCACAAAAGCGAGTAGTGAAGCGAGGTTATAATCTATATCCGTTCCTTTTGGAAGACGGGGCAAAGCGGGTAAGTGAAGGATCTGGCCAGCAAGGGTTTGCCAGCTGCTGTCGCCCGCGACCATACACTCATAGGCGGCAATATTCGCATAGGTATAATTGCGCGTCGCAATCATCGGTGGAAAATTATTTTCCAATACGATATTGTTCAGTTCCTTCACCGTTTTACAGTAAGTGTCCGGATCCGTAGTGTAGGATGTATAGGAAGATCGTTTACTGTTGCACGATGCAAGCAGCAACGCGACTACAACGAGATAACGAAACATGACCATAATGATTTTCAAGTAATAGAATAACTAATAGGGATTTGTTCTAAAACAGAACAGAGAGCGATTCAAATTTGAATCCCAATTAGCCAATTAGCCAATGAGTAAATTAGCCAATTGATTCCGGAGGAAGCAAAGGGGCATCCAAGGCGATAGAAGAAGGTTTAGAAGCATCAGTCAGGACATGATCAACACGCACCATTTGGGGTTTAGTTAGCAACGGCAGGGGTTCGTGCGACTGAAAATCTGTAGTAATATTCTTGGCGATGTTCGATTTAGGGGCGGGCACATCTTTCCCTTTCTGATCCAGATCATTGACCAGCGAGAAGAATTGATCTTTTGCGCTGTTCAACGACATTTTACCATGATTCGGGATACACATCAGGATCAGGGTATCGTTCCAGACTTTCCGTTTTACATAGTTATAATGGATACCGGCGATCTCGATCTCACCATTAAATCTTTCGAACGATGACCAGTTGGTCTGGTAAGGCATAGGGAGGGCAACTTTCATCTCAACGAGCTCACTGTCTCTATATGTTTCATTATCGAGTTGTTTGATCAACTCAACAGAAGACCTCTCTTCAAGTTGGTCGAACACAAAGCGGTAACCGCCTGTATTGAACAGGTGAATCAGGATAAGCAGTATGGCGACCGGTTGCTTCAAGACGTGCAATATAATTTAATTCTTCTACTCTAAAATTTTCCCTTTCACGGTGATCTTCAGGCCCTTCCACTGTTTAGGAAGAACAGCAGCTTTTTTCTTAAGCCCGTTTGGTGTGATCTCCAACCCCCCAAATCCCATCAACACGCTCTGCAGGATACCGCCGGCACCCGTGGCAAAATATGGATTGGTGCCGCCTTTCGTCTCTGCAATCACCCTAAACGGAGGATTCAGGTTGGGAATATAAGATTCTTTGAACCAGTTATATGCTGCTTCACCATCACCTAATCTTGCATAAAGGGTGGTAAATACAGCCTGGGTCATGGCAGGAGTGCCGGCATCCGGGACCCTTTTGGAATAGTATTCCAGATCTGCCCGAACTGCTTTAGGGTCTGTGATTTCGCTGAGCGGGTATGAGAGCAGGTTCACATCAGCCTGCTTAACGCCTTCGCCGCCATAACTGGCATGTTCGCGGGTAATGCCATCCGGGAATTTTAAAATGGGTATGTTGTCTCTGACCTCTTGCCAGTCGGCCCCCGCCCTCAACCCCAATAGTTTGGCAGCTGCAACAGCGTATTGGAGATTAGCGCGGGCAGCGGCGTTCGTGAACGCGTTGTTGTCAACGTTCTCCGCCCATTCATCTGCGGCCACCACATTTTTAATATCGTATTTGCCCTTACCGTTCCTTTCTACCCGTGAGGCCCAGAAATCAGCCGTGGCCGATAATATGGGCCAGCCCCGCTCCCGCAACCAGACAGTATCCTGGGTGACGCAGTAATAATTCCACGCCGCGATGCCTACACAGGCTGTAATATGATGTTCGAATGGACCGCTAAGTGCCCAAACCGGTGTTTCCTCAACCCCTGTTGAAGCGCTCTCCCAGGGATACATGGCGCCCTTGAATCCTTTTGAAAATGCATTTCTTTTTGCCGCGTCCAAACGCTGGAAGCGGTATTCCATCATCGACTTCGCCATTTCAGGCTGCATAACGAGGTAGGCCGGGAACATCCATAACTCGGTATCCCAGAATACGTGCCCATTGTAACCAAGGCCACTCAGCCCCATGGGGGACGGTGAAAGGGCCGTACCTGCTCTCGAAAACGAATACAAATGGTAGAGCATGCTTCTGACGTCTTTCTGACTTTGCGGATCACCGTCGATCACGATATCTGATTTCCAAAGTTCTTCCCAGGCTTGTTTATGAAACTGCAGCAAACGATCCCGACCTTCAAGCCTGGCATAAATAGTGAGCCTCTCTGCTTCATTAAGCGGATCATCGTGATGCGCACTGGTGATGGAAGATCCTGCCATGGAAAAACGATAAATCTCCCCTGCTTTTAGCTTTCGGGTGAACTTCATCAGGTGCATGTTATTATCCCACATTTCATGGATCACTTTGGGCTCTTCGCCATGTTTCTCAGGAAAAATAAATGTATTGGATGCACACATGAGCAGCTTTCCGGTAGGACTTTTTGCTGTAGAGGTGAGCAGACTCAAAGCCACATGTGGACGATCAATTTCATTGTAGTAGTTTTCGACATCCCGCAGGGCATCAGGCGCTTCCATCACCGAGGCACTATTGATGGTAATATCTTTCTTTGCCTTTATAGTAACGTCCATGAGTACTGTAAAAGGAAGATGACGCAAGGCATAATAAGAATAAGAAATAGAAGCCTTATCGCCATGATCGAAACTGGCAGTGAATGATGCTTCACGCATATTCAACTCCTGGGTAAAGTTTGAGATCTGCTTTTGATCAATTCTTTGTCCATCAACATCGAGGGTCATGTTGAGGAGGTTAAAGCTCCTGAGAAAATTACTGACCCTTCCTCTTCCGTATTGATCATAAGCGCCTGCCAATACCACCTCCCTTACCTTAAAAGGCTCGGGTGCTGATACGATGCCGATCATGCCGTTAGCCACCGTGATGCCATAATAATTGGCGGCTGCTATATTCGATGCGCGTATGGTCCAGTCGTTCTGCCCAAGAACAAAAACCGTTTGCACAAGGGCGCAGATGAATAAAACGTATCGCTTCATGAATGATTTTTTACTGATTGTTGATCGCTGATAGGGTCGTTAATTCTTACCAATTTACTATACCCTTTGGAATTGACTAATTAGCTAATTGACTCATTGGCTGATTAGGCTTGTCGCTTATTCGAATACATCTTCGCCTAATGAATTAGTCAATTAGCCAATGAGCCAATGAGTCAATTAGTATGATTGCTTTGCAATAATTGCCAAGCAATTATTGCAAAGCAATCATACTAATCTCTACATTGACATTCTTAGGAAGTCCTTTTACGGCTACTGTTTCCCGCGCAGGAAAATTACCCGTGAAATATTTTCCGTAGATCTCATTTACTGTTTGGAATAACGACATATCACTCAGGAAAATCGTTGTTTTCACAATATGGGTGAAGTCCATCCCCGCCGCTAAAAGAACCGCCTCCAGATTCTTCATCACCTGTTCAGCCTCTTCCTCCACTGTAGTAGCATCGATGTTGTTTGTTGCGGGATTGATCGCTACCTGACCTGAAATAAATAAGAACCCATTTGCTTTGACAGCCTGGCTATATGGACCTATTGGAGCCGGGGCATTTGAGGTGTTGATGATTGTACCTGCCATATTCTGATTTTATAGAAAATTAAAATTGCACTGTTTATTGGAGTCTGCCAACCTATTTTTGCGCAAATTGCTTCAATGAGATGTTTTGTTTTGTCGGACACCGATCAATGGAAGGACTTGTTCGCTACTGCCCTGGCAGTTGAAGTGATCAAGGTTTCCCGCGAAGAGTGCATTCCCGGCAAGGCTGATGTTCTTTTCGTTCTGGGGGTTGATGCATGGGTTCTTGAACTTTATAACGGTCGGCGAGGCCGAAGACGGCGTCGAAGCGGCCGAGAATATTGCGCAGCTCACCCCCGACCTCGTGTTGTTGGACATCCAGATGCCCGGCGCCAGCGG
>JANMHK010000071.1:0-9646 GCA_031375135.1 Sphingobacteriales bacterium
AAGGCCCAAATATAATAATCTTCAACTTTCTGTTAAATTTTTGTTTAATCTAACAGTAAAGATGACAAAAACAGGAGGTAATACGCTGCTTTTCAGGCAAACTAAAAGGTAGAAAACCACAATTTGACACCAGCTAAACCATGATGGCAACTAATGATATTGGCAAATGGCTGAATATTATCAAAAGAATCAGCAGTTGAGCGATAAAAAGTCGATAAATCCCCGGCAAATAAATAAAAAACCGATACGTTCGTTCATAACCGGGCAGGAATGATTCATATAACGGTTATTTCACATCTGAAATAGGATTTGAAAGCGAAAATTCCATTTTCCAGGGACGCCGTTAAAACTCCTGGATATCTTCAAAAACTGCTGCCACCGCTCCCCCATCTTATATTTCATATTCAGGTAAATCCTGGCTCCATGCCCATAAAATGGGGGGACCAGGCTATAAAACATCACATCGTTCTCAAAACTATAGATCCTTGTATCATAGCTCTTTGTGTCAAATAACATCAAACGTGCATTTAATCCATAGGGCCGATCAAGCGGAGACCAGAAAAGGTCTGAAAAAGCCAAAAAGCCGTTTTCCGTTTCCGGGTCTCCTTTTGTTAACGCGTTAAACTCTATTCTGAATCTCCACTCCCACTCCAGGCTGGGCCTGAATTCGAGGTGCAATCTGGACATCAACTTTTTATAATCTGCCCGGGCTTTGACCTGCTGGCTAACGCCCGCCCCCGATTTTACTTCGATCCGGTGCCTGAAATAGATCAATGTTTTCTTATCCGGCTTATAACTGATCTGTATCAACTGATCCTGCCCCCAACCTGGGGCATCGATGCGGTATCGAAGCCAGGGAAACCGGTAAAAATCTGAATAAAGATCCAGGCTGAGGTTGGGTTTCAATCTATAACTAGCCCCCAGGTACACCCCTTCCTCATTATTAGGCTCAGAGGCTTCCGTAAAAGCATTGGCCTGGAAAGAACGATAAGCCCTGTCAATCTTTCTCGCGACCAGTGAAAGGTCAAACTTAGAATCAACAGCCGCCATCAGTCCTTGGATAGCTGCCGGATGGCCCATGCCATCAAATGCCAACTCTCCAAACACATGCATATTCCTCCAGGTATAATGGTACTGCGCGCCATAATTCGTTTGATTACGGCCACGCGCAGCAAAAACATTGTATAACTCGTTGGCCCTGATTACGGGAAGGGAAAACTGATGGTGGACGAAGTTCACGGAAACCCGCAAACGATGATTATGGTATGATCCCATACCCCCTGCAGCTAAATAACCAAGTACGTTTTTATCGGCCAGTTCATCCGCCGTTCGATGATAACCCGTATTTAAAAAAGAACTTACATAATTGAAGTTGCTGACCGTATCTGTTTTTAAATTAGCATCAAGACGGTTTGAAGAAAGAAAAAAAACCGCCTCAAATTTTCGCCTTGCCAGATGTATCGCAGCACCCCGAAAAAAACGGTTCTCGTCATTCGAGCGATAAGGTTGGAGAAACGGCGATTGCTTTTTGACCATGATGGGCATGGCCGTTTTCCTAACAGAACGGCCCTGCCAAAGCATCAGTCCCTGGCCCATGTTCACGATGAAATCACCAACAACCAATTGCCTGATCATTCCGAGATTCTTTATGGCACCATGAAAGGAAATAAAAGACAGGCCCTTCCCAGGCTGAAGAAACTTTTCACCAGCATCCTTCTCGGTATTTACTCCCCACTGAATATGGGGCGCATTAAATTGATATCGCATCAAGAAACCCGCATTGGCTGATAACGACGATCTGAACAATAACTGCGTTTTCCCCCGCCCGATATCTTCGGTTAACGTAGACCGTAGACTGACTTCTTTCTTTACTGTGGCATATGGGCGCATCTTCCTAACCAGCTCCGCGCTCCATCCGGGCACCGCCTGCAATTCAAGCACGTCGATCAGGTCTCCGGTCAGTTTTCGATACTGCATCAAGGCTTCAATATGCAGACTCGTTAGAAATGGAAACACGGACAATTCTTCCGCACTCGCCCTGTTTACATTCAACGGCTTTACCAGGAATACATGCAACTGTATAATATCTTCTTCCACTTCCCTGACGTCTTCCGTATCCGCCTGGTCCTCCATCATATTGATCTGCTCAGGCTGCTGCGCCATCAGGGTACTTACAGGCCAAAATAAAAACCAAATCCAAAATTTCATTTGGATGGGATGAAATGGTAAATAAGCAAAACGCCAGCACTCAGTCCCATCCCCAGATGATAAGTGGACGTGATCTCCGTGTCCAAACCCTTGTAGGAATAACCCATGCTAAACAGGAAACTATTCAACTGAGATGAATAGCCTATCCGCGTGAAGGCCTGCTCGTAAAAATGATAATGGATGGCAAACAACAACCCAATAGCACGCTGTTGCTCTTTTATGCCTTCCACTGTGAGCAACACCATGTCAGACAACTTGATCCCTGCCCCCGCCCGGATCTTATATTCCCGCCCCGCTTCCTTTACAAAAAAGCTATTGATCCCATCCGCCTGAAAACCCAAGTTCAGGCCGTCACTGCAATGAAATACTGCACCCAACCCAACATCGACATGATGCCTCGAGGGATATGATCTGGCGATCAATGCACGATATCCAACCCTTGCAGAAATGGATAAACGTTCATGGATTTGCTGCGCTAACGCAAGCTGCACGCGGTTTCTGGAAAGATAACTGTTCCCTTCCCGGCCAATGCGCAACAAAAAAGGAGTTTTGGCTACCGTCCCGGACAACGCAAGCTCAAGTAAAATAAGGTCGCTCAAAAACCTTTTTTCTCCGCCTGATCCCAGCATGGATTTGCCCGACAAAGAGGCAGGGTAAGCAGTGGATCCCCAAAGGGAGGATCCTTTTCTTCCCAGTCCATCAGCCCCCGCCAACAACGATACTTCGCCGCTCTGTGCCTGACCCCTCAATACCAACATCCCCATTGCCACAACAACCACCAGCTTCACTTTTTATCAAACCTACTACCCTTCGAAATCGATTCCCGGAGAAAAAAAACAAGATTTACTGGTATTTTCCTGCCTAAATTTGCGCCATGAAAATCATGGATGGGAAGCTGGTTTCCCAGGCAGTTAAAGACGACCTGAAGCAAAAAGTGCAGCAACAGACCGCTCTCGGAATGAAGAAGCCGCACCTCGCTGCTATCCTGATTGGCAACAATGGAGCGAGTGAAACTTATGTTGCGTCAAAAGTAAAATCATGCGAAGAAGTGGGCTTTACGTCTACCCTCATCAGGCTCGATGCCACCGTGTCGCAAGATGAATTGCTGAAGGAAATTGAGCAGCTCAATACCAATGATGACGTAGATGGCATTCTGGTGCAATTGCCTTTGCCAAAACATATCTCAGAACAGCTGGTGATTGATACGATATCTGCTGATAAGGACGTTGACGGCTTCCATCCCGAATCCGTGGGCCGTATGGTACAGGGGCTTCCCGCTTTTTTCCCTGCCACTCCGTACGGTATCCTTCTGATGATTGAATACTATGGCATTGAGACCAAAGGGAAACATGCGGTGGTCATTGGCAGAAGTAATATCGTTGGCCGGCCCATCAGCATCTTATTGAATCGAAATGATTATCCGGGAAACTGTACGGTTACCGTTTGTCATTCCCACACCCATAACTTGAAAGAGCTTTGTTTACAGGCTGATATTATCGTTGCCGCATTGGGAAGGCCCGAATTTTTGAAAGCAGATATGGTGAAATATGGTGCAGTGGTGATCGACGTGGGCATTACCCGCGTGGAGGACCCATCGAAAAAGTCGGGCTTCTCGATAAAGGGCGATGTCGATTTTTCAAACGTTGCAGAAAAATGCAGTTATATCACGCCGGTGCCAGGTGGCGTTGGTCCTATGACCATTGCTGCATTACTCATGAATACTTATAAAGCATGCCAACTGAGGAGCAAGTGAATATGATCGCCAATCTTACCACAATATCCTATCCACTGATGGAACATTTTTACACCCTGCAGGGTGAAGGGTTCCACCAGGGCCGTGCTGCCTATTTTGTAAGGCTCGCAGGATGCGACGTGGGTTGTGTATGGTGTGACGTGAAGGAAAGTTGGGATAAAGACAAACATCCTCATAGCTCAGTAGCAGATATACTGGCTCCTATCAATCAAACGCCAGCAGAAATTGTGGTCATAACAGGTGGGGAACCTTTCATGTACGATCTTGATCCCCTGATTACAGCATTGCATGAGCAGGGATATAAAGTACATATAGAAACATCCGGAGCATACCCCATTTCCGGCCGGCCCGATTGGATCTGCGTATCGCCGAAAAAGTTTAAGGCCCCACTCGATGCCGTTATCCCTTTTGCCCATGAACTGAAAGTGGTTGTTTTCAATAAATCAGATCTGGAATGGGCTGAAAAATATGCTGCCCGGGTGAGCTCCGACTGCAAATTGTTTTTGCAACCTGAATGGGAAAAATCGGCCGTTGTTACCCCGCTCATCATCGAATATATCAAGCAACACCCGAAATGGGAATTCTCGCTCCAAATGCATAAGTATATACAGGTCCCCTAGCTTCCGGAAAGCCAGGTCAGCATTGCCTAATTATACGTTAATTCAGCGCATACGGCGTTCAGGAACAATACGGTTATCCCATAATCCGTTAATTGATTAATACCTTCGTTGCTCTATGAAGCCATTTTTATTTATTCTGACCTTTTTCGTCTTAAGCCTGTCCACCGAGGCACAAAAGTACAATCCCGAAAAAGTCAACAAGCAGGCTAAGACCATTTACGATCTCGCGATCAATAAAGCAGAAGACGGGCAATACAATGATGCCATAAAAATGCTTGATAAAGCTATCGCCACGGACAAGAATTTTGTAGACGCCTACCTCTCACGGGCAGGCATAAACGGGCAAATCAAAAATCATAAAAATGCGGTGGCGGATTATGAGAAAGCATTCAGTTTGGATTCCGCCTACGCACATGATTATAAACTTCCCTACTCCATCAATTTAGCAGGCACAGGTCAATTTGAAAAGGCTTTGTCGGCCGTAGACGATTTTAGTATGGACCCCACCCTGGGCGAGAACAGCAGAAAAGCCGCTGCATACAGAAGAAAAAGTTATGAGTTTGCGATCGAACACGCGAGGACCCACCAGGGGCAATACGTATTCGCGCCAAAAAATCTGGGCGACAGCATCAACACTAAATTTCCCGAATATTTCCCTTCACTCACTATAGATGGAAACCAGCTTGTATTTACGCGACAGGTTAATTTTTTCAACGAAGATTTTTTTGGAGCTAATCATTTACCCGATGGAAGCTGGTCGGCCTCCGCACCACTGCCGGGTAATGTCAATACCGAACGAAATGAAGGCGCGCAGCATATTTCGCAAGATGGGAAAGTATTGGTGTTCACCAGTTGTGATGCACCAGATGGATTTGGTGGCTGCGACTTGTATTATTCCCTGTTAACTAAAAAAGGTTGGAGCGAACCGATCAATATTGGCAACGTTATCAATTCCGAATTTTGGGAATCCCAACCAACGATAGCGCCAGATAAACGAGCCCTCTACTTCGCAGCCAGGGCACCGGGCGGTATGGGCGGCTCTGATATCTATGTAAGCTATATCATGCCCGATGGCAAATGGGGTCCCGCGATGAATATGGGCCCGGATATCAATACGGCGGGGGATGAAACATCGCCTTTTATTCATGCCGACAATCAAACTTTATATTTCGCGTCAAGCGGTCTTACCGGATATGGGAAGATGGATCTTTTTCTTATCCGGAAAGATCTTTCGGGCCATTGGGGTAAACCAGAAAACCTGGGCTATCCCATTAACACCGTGGACGATGAAGCTACGCTGTTTGTAACCTCTGATGGCGGCACTGCTTTCTATGCCAGCGACCGCTCTGATTCCAAGGGCTCACTTGACTTGTATAGTTTCACGTTGCGTGAGGACATCAGGCCCATTAAAACACTTTGGGTGAAGGGAAAAGTGTTTGATGTGAAGACGAAACAGGGTTTACCCAGCGCCGTTGAATTGAAAGATCTGGCAACGGGTCTAAGATCTTCTAAAGTTCAAACGGATGAAGACGGAGATTACCTGATCACACTGCCCGTTGGAAAAGACTATGCTTTTAATGTTAACAGGAAGGGCTACCTGATCTATTCCGAAAACTTCCCTTTGGGCAGTAAGCCTTCAGATTCGGTTTACCAGGTGGATATTCCTCTGCAGCCCATCGAAGTCAATGCCAACGTGGTACTGAAAAACATATTTTTTGAAACCGGAAAATTTGACCTTAAAAAAGAATCAGAAGCTGAACTGGATAACCTTGTTGAGTTGTTGAAAGAAAACAATTCCATGGTGATCCAGATTAATGGCCATACAGATAATGTTGGTAAGCCGGCGGATAACCTGGCCCTGTCAAACAACAGGTCAAAATCCGTGGTCGCCTATCTGGTAAGAAAAGGCATTGAGCCTGCAAGGCTATTATCAAAAGGATTTGGAGAAACACGTTCTGTTTCTGATAATAACACCGAAGAAGGAAGGGCAAAAAACAGGCGAACAGAGTTGCAAGTCATCAGTAAATAAGAGCCGAGCCCATTTAGTTTTGCCGGATGAAAGATCCGGAAGAAGTTCTCTATTCCATTGCCCTCACACAAGTTCCCCAGATCGGATCAGTACACAGCAGGATTCTGGTTGAACATTTTCATTCTGCAAAGGCCCTGTTCCACGCGAAACGCAGCAGCCTTGAAAAAATCCCTGGTATAGGTACCGTAAGGGCGAAGAACATTTGCCATTTTAAAGATTTCCAACAAGCCGAACGTGAAATTTCCTTTATTGAGAAATTCAACATCACCCCATTTTTATTTCACGGCGAATCATATCCGGAAAGGTTGAAACATTGTGATGATCCTCCCCTTGTGCTTTTTTTTAAAGGCGAGGCAGATCTGAATACAACAAAAGTGATCAGCGTAATTGGTACCCGGAAACAAACCGAATATGGTAAAGCTGCTGTGGAAGCCTACCTCGAAGCCCTCAATTGCCCGGAGATCCTCGTGGTCAGTGGACTGGCGTATGGAATAGATCAAATTGCCCACCGGTCTGCCATCAAAAATGGAATGAAAACCATTGGCGTATTGGCCAGCGGGTTAGATGTTATTTATCCCGCTTCACATACATCGCTGGCCAGGGATATGACAAAAAATGGCGGCATCATAACCGAGTTTCTGAGCGGCACGAAGCCCGACAAACAAAATTTTCCAAGACGCAACAGGATCGTAGCGGGGCTTTGCGATGCATTATTAGTTGCGGAAACAGATGTTAAGGGCGGGAGCATGATCACGGCAGATATGGCAGCGGGTTATAACCGGGAGATCTTCGCCATACCGGGCAGGATCAATGATCGAAGAAGTGCGGGCTGCAACTTCCTGATTAGGGAAAATAAAGCCCGGTTAACCACCCATCCCAGCGACCTGATAGAGTTTATGAATTGGGAGTCACAGTCCCCCGGCCCCATGCAACAAAAAATCTTTCCGGATCTTGGGCAAGACGAGCAATTGATTCTGAACCTGCTGCGGAACGCAGATGGCATAGACATCGAAAGCCTGATGGCCAGATCGGGCTTCAATTTGAGCCGTCTTCATATGGCCCTGCTAAACCTTGAACTAGAAGGACTGGCCACTAAACAACCTGGTGGAAGAGTGAATTGTAACGGGTAGTCGAGAACCTAATTTGTTTAATATCCCATCTGCCCCCTATCTTTGCACATGGCAACAATAAACGGCTCTTCCAAGGCTAAATTCCCCCCGAAATTTTTTGGCGAAGGACTAACATTTGATGATGTACTGCTGGTACCAGCATACTCCCAGGTTTTGCCAAGGGAAGTAAACATCTCCACCCGCCTCACAAAAAACATTACCATCAACGTTCCATTCCTATCCTCTGCAATGGATACGGTAACTGAAGCCCAATTGGCCATTGCCCTGGCCAGGGAAGGCGGGATCGGCATACTTCATAAAAACATGTCCATTGAGCGTCAGGCAGAGCAGGTAAGAAAAGTGAAAAGAAGTGAGAGTGGCCTGATCCTGGATCCTGTAACCCTATTGGAAAACGCGACCATCGGCGATGCGTTAAGGCTCATGAAAGAAAACAAGATCGGCGGCATTCCCATTGTAGATAATAAGAGTAAACTGGTGGGCATTCTCACCAACCGAGATCTTAGGTTTGAAAGGAGTCCGGAGAAAAAAGTAAGCGAGGTGATGACCAGCAAAAATCTGGTCACTGCACCCGAAGGGACGGACCTCAAAAAAGCAGAAAAGATCCTTCAGAAATATAAAATTGAGAAACTACCCGTGGTCAACCGCTCGGGAAAACTCATTGGTTTGATCACTTACCGGGACATCTTACAACTGTCCAGCTTTCCCAATGCGGTGAAAGATGCATTCGGAAGATTGTTGGTAGGCGCTGCACTGGGGATTACTTCGGATATGCTTGACCGTGCTGCTGCCCTCCAGCATATTGGCGTAGACGTGGTTTGCCTGGACAGTGCACATGGACATTCTAAGGGTGTGCTGGATGCATTAAGATTGGTTAAAAAAACATTCCCAAAATTGCAGGTGATCGCAGGTAATGTGGGTACGGCAGCAGGCGCAAAAGCCCTTGCAGAAGCTGGCGCCGATGCTGTTAAAGTAGGAATTGGACCCGGCTCCATATGTACTACGCGTATTGTAGCAGGTGCTGGTGTTCCCCAGATCACGGCGATACTTGAAGCTGCCTCAGCGCTGAAAAAATTAAATGTTCCCCTGATCGCTGATGGGGGTATCCGATATACCGGTGATGTGGTGAAAGCGCTTGCCGCTGGTGCAAGTACCGTGATGATGGGTTCTGTATTTGCGGGTGTGGAGGAAAGTCCTGGTGAAACCATCATTTACGAAGGAAGAAAATTCAAGCAATACCGTGGTATGGGATCTATTGGTGCCATGCAGAAAGGCAGCAGCGACAGATACTTCCAGGATGTCGAGGACGACATCAAAAAGCTGGTACCTGAGGGCATTGAAGGCCGGGTTGCGTACAAAGGATTTTTAAGTGAAGTGATCGCCCAGTATGTAGGCGGATTAAAGGCCGGTATGGGTTATTGTGGTTCGAAGGATATGAACATGCTTCAGCAAGCGGCACAGTTTATTAAGATCACGAACGCCGGCATGCAAGAATCACACGCCCACGATGTTCATATCACCAAGGAATCTCCTAATTACAGCCGGTAAAAAAAGGCTTTGAAAAGAATCTGGTTTTATAGCGTACTCGCACTCTCCCTACTGTTTAATTTTACAGCGGGCGCGCAGGATTCCTGCCGCATGAGGGTGAGCCTGCTCACCTGCTCTCCGGGATCGGAGCTTTATTCCATTTTCGGCCATAGTGCACTGCGTATTGTGGATAGTGCGGTAGGTACTGACATCGTTTACAACTACGGGACATTTGATTTTGGCGATCCCAATTTCTATTCAAAATTTATAAGGGGCAAACTCCTTTATTTCCTTTCGCAAACGAGTTTCCAGAATTTCTCCTATGAGTATCAGGTGGATAACCGAAGTATTGCGGAACAGTTGCTGAACATGAACTGTAGCC
>JANMHK010000076.1:0-8626 GCA_031375135.1 Sphingobacteriales bacterium
CCTTCAAATTCAACGAAACCGATCACTCTTATTATCTTTCCGCTGCAATTGAAACCCCCAACCTCAATGGTTTCCTAAAAGTGGAAATGGATGAATATGTTCTTTCCCGCCAGGCAGACGATATCCAAACTCCGCCTCCTAATCTGAAAGGCTAGCTTCTTTTCTTTCTCCTCATCAGTAAAAAGCCTTTCATGAAAAAAATCTTGCAAACCGTTGGCGCCGACCTGCCATCGTCCATAGTAGTCTTATTGGTAGCACTACCGTTATGTTTGGGAATAGCACTGGGCTCGCAGGCGCCCCTGTTTTCAGGGATCATCGCCGGAGTAGTCGGGGGAATCGTCATCGGCGCATTGAGCGGCTCACATCTTAGTGTGAGCGGACCTGCCGCCGGCCTTACAGTGATTGTAGCTACGGCCATTTTGAAATTGCCATCTTATGAAGCATTCTTACTCGCCGTAGTGCTGGCCGGAATTTTTCAAATGTTACTGGGTTTTCTGAAGGCTGGTATCTTGGGAGATTATGTTCCGAATTCAGTGATCAAAGGCATGCTCGCCGCAATCGGGGTCATCCTCATACTGAAACAATTCCCGCATCTCGTCGGATATGATCGCGATTTTGAGGGGGACGAAAGTTTTATCACTGGCAGCGAAAACACATTCACTGGCCTTTTCCATGCTTTTAGCTTTTTTAGCCAGGGCGCGATCCTCATCGGAGGCATTTCCTTAATGATACTCGTGTTCTGGGAGTTGCCATTCATGAAAAAGCAGGGCTTCCTGAAATATATTCCAGGGCCGCTGGTTGTTGTATTTATTGGCGTAATCATCAACGAACTACTCAAGTCATTTAAGCCGGACGTAGCCCTTGAAAATAACCATCTGGTTTCTCTCCCCGTAGCGGAAGATATGACTGCGCTGTTCAGCTTTTTCCGCTTCCCTGATATTCAGTTTATCAATAACCCTGCGATTTGGACAACTGCCCTGACCCTGGCCATTGTAGCGAGTTTGGAAACATTGCTGGGCATCGAAGCCATCGATAAACTGGATATTTACAAAAGAGTCACGCCTACCAACCGGGAACTCAAGGCCCAGGGTGTGGGAAATATTGTGTCTGGCCTCCTGGGAGGTTTGCCGCTGACTTCAGTGATCGTCAGGAGTTCTGCCAATTTCGCCGCTGGTGCCAAATCAAAAATGTCTGCTATTTACCACGGCATTTTGCTCTTGCTTTGCGTGGCCTTGATCCCAACAGTATTGAACAAGATCCCCCTTTCCGCGCTCGCTGCGATACTTATTTTTACCGGATATAAACTCGTCAAAATTCCACTGATCAAGGAATTCTATCATAAAGGCTGGGACCAGTTTGTTCCCTTTTCTGTTACCATAATAGCTATATTGTTTACAGACTTGCTGGTGGGCATTGTTATTGGAATATTAGTAGGACTGTTCTTCATGATCAGAAGTAACTTCAGGTCTTCAGTGTTGGTGGTGAATGACCACGACAAATACCTGGTGAGATTCAGGAAAGATGTTTCGTTCCTGAATAAGCCGATCATCAAGCGAAAACTCGAAGAAATTCCCGAAGACAGTTACGTGCTGATCGACGCCACCAGGGCGGATTTTATTGATAAGGATGTAATCGATGTGGTCAATGAATTCCTGCATCACGCACACCTGAAAAACATCCGGGTAGAAGTTAAAAAAAGCATGCATAAACCCATGCATACTTTATTCCAATCGCCAACAGGGAAAAATATCGTGTTGGAACCAGCATAAACAAAAAATATCAGAAATGAAAACTTACGAGCGATTACTATTAGAAAATAAAGGCTGGGCCGCTGAGAAAATTCAGGATGATCCCGAATTTTTTTCCCGACTTGCGCATCTTCAAACGCCTGAATTTTTATGGATCGGATGTTCCGACAGTCGTGTCCCCGCCAACGAAATTACAGGCACGCAGCCCGGCGAGATCTTCGTACATAGAAATATCGCCAACATGGTGGTCCATACCGATCTTAACCTGCTCTCTGTGTTGCAATATGCTGTAGAGGTTCTGAAAGTAAAGCATATCATAGTCTGTGGTCACTACGGCTGTGGCGGTGTAAAAGCTGCAACAACCAATCACTCATTTGGCATTATCAATAAATGGCTGCGGAATATCAAAGACGTGTACCGTTTTCACCGGGAAGAATTGGATGCGCTGGGTGAAGAAGCAAAGGTTGACAGACTGGTTGAATTAAATGTGGAAGAACAGGTAATGAACCTGGCGAAAACATCGATCGTACAAAAATCCTGGCAGAATAATCATTACCCGCATCTTCACGGCTGGGTCTATGGTCTCAATAATGGAATTATCAAACCGATCTTTGAAATGGAGGCGGGCACCCATCTTGATCCCATCTATGAATTCGACGATCTATAATTCGCTACTTCACATATTGCGAAAAATCCAGCACCAGCTTTCCGCTGATGGCAGCTCGTTCCGGCAGCAGTTGTTCCCAATGATCAGTGCCTTGCCAGAACATTTTTTTCATCTCCATCATGGCCAGGGGATTTGAGTTTAGTAAGATGGGAACCAGGTCTTCAATGGCCTTATCCATACTCTCAACGTCGGGATAGACCTCGGAGAAAAGTCCTGCTGACCCCGCCCAGGCTGCTGTTTTCCATGAAGTGGCCTGAATAGCCAGCTGGGAAAAAGCTGAAAGTCCAATTTTCCTTTCTACGGCCGGACCTACCACAAAAGGACCAATACCCACCGCCAATTCACTGAGCTTTACATCAGCTGAAGTAGTGGCGAAGCAAAGATCTACAGCGGCTGCCATGCCTACCCCACCGCCAACACATTTCCCCTGCACCCGGCCAATGATAAATTTTTTGCAGCAACGCATGGCATTGATCACCCGGGCGAACCCCATAAAAAAATCCTTTCCCTCTTCTTTGTTGCTAATGAGCTTAAGTTCATCGAAAGACGCACCTGCACAAAACGCTTTATCGCCTGCGCTTTTCAACAATATCAGGTTGACAGAGCCATTCTGATCCACATCGATAATCGCTTCAGCGAGCTTTTTTAAGATATTGGACGGCAGTGAATTGCCTTTTGGATGGTAAAATTCAATGATTGCGAGGCCATTGTCGATGTTTGTATTAACATGCCCGTTCATGATTCCAGTTTTCGTTTGACCATGGTTAAAATAGTAGCGATGGCTACCAACTCACCTGTTTCATCCGCCACTTCCACCAACCATTTCACAATTCCTCTTGGGATATCAGCAGGATCTTTTTGCTCCTGGGCGATCTTTTCTTTGCAGGTAAGTGTAACGCCAATGGTGGTTCCTGCATAAACAGGCTTAAGGAATCGGCATTCTTCAAGGCCATAGTTGAGGAGCACAGGCCCTTTCCCAGGATCAACAAATAATCCCGCCGCAGCCGAGAGGATAAAATATCCATGCGCAACAGGTTTTTCAAACAAGCTACCCTCCAATGCGGTATGATCAGTATGAGCATAGAAATGATCCCAGCTGACGTTGGCAAAGTTTACAATGTCTGCTTCGGTCACTGTCCGTTTATGGGTATGCAGGGTATCTCCTATCAGTAATTCATCAAAATGTTTGCGGAAAGGATGGATCCCATCTTCCATGGTTTTCCCATGCGCCTGATAAACTTGTGTAATGGCGGTTAACGTGGTAGGTGAACCCTGAACAGCGACTCTTTGCATGTAATGATGAACACCTCTGACTCCTCCCATTTCCTCACCGCCGCCAGCCCTGCCAGGGCCCCCATGCACCAAAAGAGGTAACGGGGAGCCATGACCAGTTGATTCTTTCGCACTTTCCCGATTCAACACCAGGATTCGCCCATGGTGTGTGGCCGCGCCGATGACATAGTCGCAGGCAAGTTTATCGTTTGCAGTTACAATGGAGCTACACAACGAACCCTTCCCTTTTTTCGATAATTGGATTGCTTCTTCCATATCACGGTAAGGCATCAGGGTGGCAACCGGACCAAAGGCTTCTATATCATGAACATCATCGGTATTAAAAGGCTTTTCATTCACTAGTAAGAGCGGACTGAGAAACGCACCGATCCGGGCATCTGCATCAATCACGTCCACCTGCTCCAGCGAGCCATAAACGATCTGGGAACTGGCCAGCAGCCTGGTCACCTGCGACCGCACTTCGTCCCGCTGCCCCTGTGAAGCCAAGGAACCCATTCTTACTTTTTCATTTAAAGGATTTCCGATCCTAGTGCTAGCTAATGCATTCGAAATTCCATTCCAAACGGCATCCATTAGCCGTTCCGGAACAAATATTCTACGAATAGCTGTACATTTTTGTCCTGCTTTAACAGTCATTTCTTTGCGGACTTCTTTAATGAAGAGCTCCCATTCCGGCATTCCCGGCTCAACATCATCTCCCAGTACAATGCAATTCAGCGAGTCAGCTTCCATCGTAAACGGAACATTTTCGTCATGGACCCGGGAGTTCGCTCTCAGCATTTTACCGGTGGATGCTGATCCGGTAAAGGTGATCACATCTTGCGACCGCACATGATCCAGCAGATCACCTGCACTTCCACAGAGCAGTTGCAAGGCCCCTTTTGGAAGGATGCCCGATTCTACAATGGCACGAACCACGGCTTCTGTGAGATAGCAGGTCAGGGTGGCAGGCTTTACAACAGCAGGCATCCCGGCCAGCCAGTTCACCGCGCATTTTTCCAGCATGCCCCAGACCGGGAAATTGAATGCATTGATATGAATGGCTACACCTTCCCGGGGTACCAGCAGGTGTTGGGCCATGAAACTATTCCCCTTACTCAGATTCAGGGGTTCTCCGTCCATCGCATAGGGAAGATCAGGGAACTTTCGACGCAGGGAAGCATAGGAGAATAAGTTGCCGAAGCCGCCCTCGATATCTATCCAACTATCGGCACGGGTAGCACCAGTTAAATAACTGATCTTGTAAAACTCTTCCTTACGATCCATCAAATAGATGGCCAGTGCCCTGAGCATTCTGCCCCGCTCATGAAAACTCATCCGGCGCAGGTTTGGGTTTCCCGTATTCCTGGCGTACCCTAGAATGTCGCCGAAATCAAGACCACGGGTACTTGCACTGGTCACAGGAATGCCCGACACGGCATTATATAACACCTGGCCCTCACCTTCACCCTTGACCCAATTTCCGAGGATATAGTTCTCAAGTTTTTCCATGTCAATCGTTGAATATGCAATTTATCACCATGCCCCCATATTACCACTATTCCCATTAAAGAAGCTACATGTAAGTGGGCATAAAAAAAGCCCCCGTTATGAACGGAGGCCTGATGTTGGTATTGGTTGATTATTTAGAGCTCGCTTTTAGCGTCAATTTCTTCGGTAAGTTTTTCGAAAATATCCTCAATGGAACCCACTCCTTCCACTTTTACCACTTTGTTGAGCTTGCCATAATGTTCCGCCACTGGAAGGGTATCCCGAAGATACACATCCAGCCGCTTTCGCTGTACCTGCTCATCGGCATCGTCGGCACGCCCGGAAGTTTTTGCCCGGCTGATCATACGACTGATCAACTCTTCATCCGGAACCTGCAGGAACAGGACTGCCCCGATCTCTGTTTTCTTCAAACTGAGCAGTTTATCCAGGGCTTCAGCCTGAGCAGTTGTGCGGGGAAACCCGTCAAATAAGAAACCGGGAACCCCTGGATTGGCATCGAGTGCAGTGCTGATCATTCCTATCACCACTTCATCCGGTACCAACTGCCCCCGATCCATTATGCTCTTGGCTTCCATACCAAGGGCGGTCTTGTTCGCAATTTCTGCGCGCAGGAGATCCCCTGTTGACAGGTGGCGGAAACCATATTTTTCAATAAGCTTTTCTGATTGGGTACCTTTGCCACTACCCGGTGGACCGAATAATATTAAATTGAACATAGATCTTGCCCGTGTTTGCGATGGAATCAAATATAATAGGAAAAAGATAATGTTAAAACTTTTTTACAAAGGCTCATGGACGCCTAATCGAAATCCAGAGGAACAATACTTCCGTAAATTTGTTATATCAAATAGAATAACAACAAGATGAAATGGTTACCCCTAAGTATTCTGATCCTTCTTAGTTTCGCCAACTGCGGGTATTCCCAGTCGGAAAAGAAAAAACAAACGGTCATGGAAAATAAAGACAAACCAAACCCGGTATATTCCACTTCGGATACCTCAAGGGTTGAGGTAAAAGATGAAGAGTGGAAGAAATACCTTTCCCCTGAGCAGTTCAGCGTGGCCCGTATGAAAGGCACAGAAAGGCCCTGGTCCAGTAAATTTGAAAAATTTGACGAGATCGGAACATACCGCTGCGCAGCCTGCGGAAATCTTCTGTTCAAAAGCAATGCAAAATTCGACAGTGGCTGCGGATGGCCCAGTTTTTACGAGCCTGTTTCGAAAACAAGTATTATTTATACGCCGGATAATGCCCATGGCATGGCAAGAACAGAGGTACAGTGCGGAAGATGCAAAGCGCATCTTGGCCATGTATTTGATGATGGGCCACCACCGACGGGGCTGAGGTACTGCATCAATGGCGTTATACTTGACTTCGAGAAAAAGAAATAAATAACTCGCGTTTTCATGCACCAGTTATTTGAAAAATAAAAAAAACCCTCTCGTTTCACGGGAGGGTTTCTCTTTTCATAGAACTTGCCTCGTCCTGATATAGGTTGACACAAATACAGTGTTACCGTTATGAATAAAGGACAATTTAGAGTATCTAAGAGGACTCAAAAGGACTACAGTTTGGCCTTCAAATTGCAGGTAGTGGACGAAGTAGAAAAAGGGGTTTTAAGCCAAAATGCCGCCCAGCGTAAGTATGGCATCCAAAGCGGTGCTACCATTTTGGTTTGGCTAAGAAAGCACGGAAGGTTAGATTGGCTTCCAAAATCAGGTATGAAGAAGAAAGCTCCACCTAATAAAAAGATTAAGGACCTGGAAAAGAGGATCAGGTATCTCGAAGCGGAGAAAGAGATACTAAACCGCGCTATAGACATAGCTGATGATATGTTTGACACGGATATCAGAAAAAAGTACTTGCCCCTGTCGCAATCAGCTTCCGACAAACAGGGGGAAAAAAGTACCCCGTCGGAAGAATAGCGTCTACGCTTGGATATAGCCGTCAATACGTCTACAAGCAGCAGAAGGATACAGCCTTGAGATTGTCCAGGGACTTGCGGGTAAAGCAGTTGGTTGAACGCGAACGCAAACAATTACCGCGATTGGGAACAAGAAAAATCCTTCACTTGATCAAGGATGATCTAGATCAGCAAGACTTGAACTGCGGGCGGGACAAGCTTTTCGGACTAATGAAGCAATGGGAGCTTCAAATCAGACCAAGACGCCGATATATGCGGACCACCATGAGCAAGCACTGGTTAAGAAAATGGCCCAATATTATCAAAGGAAAGATAGCTGCTTGCCCTGATGAACATTGGGTGAGTGATATTACCTACATAAAAACGGAGGAGGGAAACAGTTACCTGAACATGATCACAGACGCATACAGCAGGAAGATAGTAGGTTTTGCTATCGATGATAATATGGAAGCTGAGAGCATGATCCTGGCCTTAAAAATGGCCACGAAACAAAGAAAGGATCCTTTTCAGTCAACCATCCATCACTCCGATCGCGGACTCCAGTATTGCAGCAAGGAATATGTTCAGATGACAGCAGAAAACAATATCAGGTTAAGCATGACGGAGAACGGCGACCCCTACGAAAACGCCCTGGCTGAAAGAATGAACAGAACCATCAAAGAAGAGTTCGGAATAGACAGAAAGCTTAAAACCAGGCTCCAAGCTGAACTTTTGGTAAAAGAAAGTATATTTTTATACAACAACAAACGACCACACTTGGCTTTGCAAATGAAAACGCCAGAGGAAGTCTATCAAAAAAAATCCCGGCTACCTGAGGCAACCGGGATCATTTAAAAATCTGTCAACTTATTTCAGGACTATTCATTGGATCTATTGGAATCTCAACACCTGGTTAACTACATGAATGATGCCATTCAACGCATTTCGGTTAGCTGTTGTAATGGCAGCCACCGTTGGATTTGCGAGACCCTTGACGCCCGCAGTACTTATAGACAATGTAGTTCCCGGAACAGCTGCGGTTAGCAAGGTAGGAACAGCAATGGCCGTAGCAGGAAGGTTGGGTGAAAATACCCTGATACCGAGGCCATGATAAGATACAATGGCTCTAACCGTTTGAACTGGCAGTGCTGCAAAGACTGCTGTCGACGGTGGAAGTCCGAGGGCTCCAAGAAATGCCCGGAAAGCGTTATTGTCAGGGGCAAAAATGGTCAGGTTTGGACCATAGGCAAGATTCATAGCGGAGTCCAGCCTGTTTATTCCAACCTGACCTGAATCAGCCCTAAGAATTGCGGCCCTTAGGAATGTAAGTGAGGTGTCTCCGCTAATAATCGCAGAAAGGGTTTGAGAAGGTGGTTGTACCAGAGCAGCAACGGCGTGAATAACACCATTGGTAGCGAGGATGTCTGCCTTCGTCACAGGAATATTATTCACCCAGGCTGCAGTTCCCCTTCGTGAAGGGAAAATGGGCATTCTTACAAATGGAGCCGGAGCGCCAGGTAAAGC
>JANMHK010000077.1:0-4501 GCA_031375135.1 Sphingobacteriales bacterium
GGCGGCGGGTGAGTATGTATCTGTGAGTTCACAGACCGACACAGAGAAGGCCGACATTGAGCGGGAGAAAAAGGAGCTGGCAGAGATGCCAGAAGAAGAACTCGCTATCCTGGCGCAAATCTATGAGAAGAGGGGATTAAGAAAAGAAACGGCAAAACAAGTAGCCATTGAGCTCACAGAGAAAGATGCCCTGGGAACACACATCAGAGACGAACTGGGGATAAACGAGATCAGCCAATCAAACCCCATACAAGCTGCCATGGCTTCCGGAGCAGCATTTTCCGTTGGGGGAGCGCTGCCGCTGTTAGTAATCCTTTTTGCGCCCATAAAAGGGTTGGAGTACTGGCTATATGGCTTCACAATTATCTTTCTAATAATTCTGGGAATAATGGCTGCAAAAACAGGCGGGTCAAATGTGATGAAAGCCATTTTACGAATTACCATTTGGGGTACCATTGCTATGGGGCTGTCTGCATTGGTGGGGTATCTATTTGGAGTCAATCTTTAAATCCTGTAACCATCAGGCACTTTCTGCCCAATTTTTCCCCTGATGTTGATATGAAAACCCATAGTGGTTGAAGTTCTATTTTGGGCTTTAGTTCCTAACTTCAACGAAGCAGTTTAACGGATTTGGATTGCCGATAGGTGTTGCCATAGGATTAAGTGTTGGGAATATAAGGCTTTTGGGAATCGGACTGCCCATCGATATGGTTATGGGGTTTGCCGTTGGTTCAAATCTGGATCAAAAAGCTCTGAAAGAAGGTCGTCAGTTAGATTTTGAAGTTAAGTCCTGATCTAAGGTTGGTTTTCGTGAGGAATTACTTATTATAATTAAACTTTAATATGGAATCAACCCACAATACAGGTCTTGTTAGGAGTAAAGTTTTGTCCGGGATACTTATGATCATTATTTGTGCCTGGACCCCATCGCTGACCCTTGCACAGGTCGCTAACGCCGATGCCCAGACGCCTTTATCTGGCGTAAGCAAGGAAGTGTTTAGGGCGATTGCACAATTTTATGAGTATGACCGTAGTGTCCCCCTGGATGGGCGGGTCGTGTCAAAGCAGGACTATGCAGGTTCAAGCCAGGAAAGAATTGTTTTTACAGGGGTCAATTATGGCAAAGTTCCTTCCTTTTTGCTAATCCCAAACGATGGGAAGAAGAAGCATCCAGTGGTTCTCATTGTGGATGGTTACTCGGGCATAAAAGAGCGTTGGCTTCAGGATGATAGCTGGCCTCTGGGAGGACTCGTTACCAAGTCGTTGCTAAAAGCTGGTTTTGCCATTATGATATGTGAATTGGTTTATCATGGAGAAAGAAATTATGAAAGTGGATTTGCCGCATTGCCCTGGTTTACTGATTATCCTTATGCCGCCAGGCAAATGACTATTCAAACATCCATGGATTACAGACGAGCAATGGATTACCTGGCAACCCGCGCTGATATTGATAGTGCTCGCATGGGAATGCTTGGTTTAAGTATGGGCGGGATGATTGTTTTTCAACTTAGCAGTATTGATGCTCGCATAAAAACTGCAGTGGCAGGGCTTACCCCCACCGTGTTTAAAGGGGATAAATTCCAGTCGTACAATGCTACAACGTTTGCTGGTTATGTACAAACAGGGTCTATTCTCATGTTCATGGGAAATAAAGATCCACTTTACTCTATGAAGGAAGCGCGCCAACTTTATGACATGATTCCTATTAGAAAGAAAGAGTTTGTGGAGTATAATACCGGCCATGATCTAACTGGAGAGTATGTTGGCTTGGTGACAAACTGGTTTATTAAAAACCTCAGACCATGATTCTAAAAATTTTATTATGGTAATCAACAGTTGGACGCGCTTAACTGTATCCTTGTTTTACATCCTTTTGATAGCTAATACTCCGGTATATGCCCAGGTAAAGAAAGATGATCCTAAAACAGAAGTCCCTGAGGTGGGTCAGGAAGTTTTTAGATCGATTATGCAGTTTTATGAGTACGACCGGAGCATCCCATTGGACTCAAGAATTGTATCCGACGAGACTTATCAGGGTGCAAGCAAACAGAAAATTGTTTTTCGGGGAGTCTATAATAGCCATGTTCCATCCTTATTAATAGTTCCAAAAGACAGTCTTGTGGCCCATTCCGTTGTGCTGATAGTGGATGGTTACGGTGGTTCAAAAGATGGATGGGTAGACGATGAAAGCTTTTCGCTGGGCGGTCTGGTCACTAAAGCTTTACTAAAAAGCGGCTTCGCTGTAATGATTTGTGATGCCGTTTATCACGGAGAAAGGAATTTTGAGAACGAGTTTTCTGGTCCTCCCCATCCCTTTGATTACCCAAATACAGGAAGACAGATGATTATACAAACGGCAGTTGAATACAGACGGGCAATGGACTATTTAGGTACTCGGCGTGATATTGATACCACACGAATTGGAATGATGGGAATAAGTATGGGTGGTTTTATAACCTTCGCACTATCAAGCATCGATCCGCGGATTAAGTCATCTATCGCGGGATTAACCCCAATTTTAAAGGAATTTAAGTATCAACCGATCGCATCTTCTACTTTTGCCAGCCGCATTCAAACAAATTCCTTTCTTATGTTTGTCGGAAGCACGGATCCATATTATACAGTCCGGGAAGCTCATCAACTTTTTGACAGGATTCCTGCAAAAGTGAAAGACTTTGTTGAATATAATTCTGGTCATCATGTTACTAAGGAATATGTCGAGATGGTGGCAAATTGGTTTTCGAGGAATCTTAAACGGTGAAAGGCACTCTATAAATTCGTTGCGAAACAAGTTAAATACACCACCATTAACGCGTGAGTATACAAAACTAAAAAAAACTGATAAAATGAATCTAACCGGCCTTTTTCTTGCAGTGCTGCTGCCTTTTTTTGTTTTTGCCCAACATGATCATCATACAGATGATGCTAATGTCAATCATAACCACCTGGCCCATATGCAAGCAAGCCGTGCCCAAAGTTTTTACATTCATAATCTGCCTGCTCCTAAATTGTTGATGGGTATTGGCAATTCTTCATTGAAAATTGAAACCGTTTCAGCAAAAACTCAAAGTTATTTTAACCAGGGCATTTCATTATTGCATGATTTTTGGGACTTTGAAGCTTACCGGGCATTCAAAGAAGCTATTCGTAACGATTCTGCATCCATTATGCCTTATTGGGGTTTGTTGCAAACGCTGGGTCCCGATGAAGACAGTATATATAAGGCAAATAAGACAATGGCCGTAGCCCTGGTGAAAAAACTGGTCTTAACGGCAAATGAACACGAAAAACTGTATGCGGAGATGGCAATTTTAAGGGATTCTCTAACTGATAAGGCATACCCCGAAATGATTAAGAAGTTTGAATTGATTGTTCACCGATTTCCTGAAGACGTAAATGCTAAATTATTTTTGGCACTTGCTAAAATGAGCGGATATGACATAGAAATGAATCCCAACGATGGGCAGATGTATAGCGAGTTCTTATTGAAAGATGTACAGCGTACCGAGCCAAACAACCATGCTTTTCACCATTATTGGATCCATTTAAAGGAGAATTGCTGTCCCGAAGAAGCGCTAAAAAGTGCAGATCTATTGACCTCGCTGGCGCCTGCTTCTGGTCATATCGTCCATATGCCCGGACATATATATAATAGAGTTGGTAATTATAAGAAGGCGCACGATGCATTTGTAGCTGCCGTTGTTACAGATTCTACCTACATGAAGAACGAAGGAATTGAGGAAGTTGACAACTGGAATTACATTCATAACATTAATTACTTAATCAATAACTGTGTGCATGATGGCAGGCTGACCGAAGGTTTGCGTTATGCGGAACATTTGAAAACTATGAGGGTAAATAAATACCGTAAAATAATTTATGACGGCACTTTCTTTTACCAGGGAATAATGGCGCCGGCAAAAATGCAAATGGCTTTTGGAAATTGGGAAGAAGCTGCTGCGCAATTTGATCTCATAACCAATCATGACACCGTGTTCAGTTATGCTAATATGGAGTTTAAGAATGGATTAGGGTATTTCGTGAAGGGTATGGATGCGTTGAAAAAGAATAATGTAGAAAAGGCCATAACTTTTTCAAATAACCTGGATGCCTTACTCTGGCGAAATGCAAAACAAATGGGGAAAGACAGTACATTGAATCAATGGAACCAAAACACCCTAAACACGGCAAGTTTAGAACTACAAGGCTGTTTGGCAAGTTACCAGGGAAAATATGATCAGGCTATCCTCTTATTGGAAAAGGCTCAGAAAGGCGAAATTGAACTTGGATATGGTGAACCGCCTTTGTATGCACGTCCTGTTGCTGTTAGTTTGGCCGATGCCCATATGAAGAATAAGAAATATGATAAGGCAATAGAAAGTTACGATGCCCTGTTAAAGCGGTTTCCTAAAAGTGTATATATCTATAGTGGCTTGCGTAAAGTATATATCGAAAAAGGAGACAAAGAAAAGGTCAAGGAGTATACGCGTTTGCTTAAGGA
>JANMHK010000092.1:0-2215 GCA_031375135.1 Sphingobacteriales bacterium
GTGGTTGTCGTCGCGCAGGCAGGTCTCGAGCAGCATCATCGAGATGGGCTCGTCTTCCACCACCAGCACACGCAGCCACTGGGCATCGGTTTCCTGGTCTGGTCGCACCGAATCGCGCACCATCTTGTGCTCATCCGACAACAAATCATCCAATGCAAAATAATCGGGGGCTTGAAAAGTATCTGTACCTGGCATAAAGGTTTTTTTTAATGATAACTAACATCAAATGTAAGATATCCTATTCATCCCCTTCCCCGCACAGCCTTAATACTGATGCAAATAACAGCAAAACCAAGTAGCGGCCTTGTTTAAAACAACAGCTGTCAAATGTTTTTTCCCCATTCGCACCTAATGAATAAACGGTATTGAAGGTCCCAGCACATCAGCCGCACAAAACGCTATTCTACCATCAGGCCAGTACCTTTATTAACCCGTCATGACTCCAAATCCATGAATGCAAAAAAAGCTTTACCTTATATTTCAAATGTCTAAACACCTTAGAACGATCACATGCGTTTGCCTGCTGCTGCTCATCCCGGCAGTTTTCATCGGGCAGGGGAAAGATGTCTTTTTCACCCATGTGGACATCGTTCCCATGAACAAACAAACCCTGATCCGGGATCAAACCGTAATGGTCAGGAACGGTAGAATCGAATCCATCCGCCCTTCGTCCAATAGAAAAATCTCCAGCGAAGCAACCGTGATCGACTGCAGGGGAAAATACATGATGCCCGGACTGGCGGAAATGCATGCCCATATCCCCCCGATCAACGATATCGAGTCCATGAAAAAAGTACTGATGCTTTTCCTGGCGAACGGGGTCACCACCATCCGGGGAATGCTCGGCCATCCCATGCACCTTGAACTCAGGAAAAAAGTCGAAGCAGGATCTATACTGGGCCCAACGATCATCACCTCCGGACCCTCATTCAACGGGAACTCAGTAACATCGCCGGAGCAAGGCGCACAGATGGTGAAAGAACAGAAAAAGATGGGTTATGATTTCCTTAAACTCCATCCCGGACTGACCAGGGAAGAATTCTTGTCGATCAGTAAAGCTGCCTACAAAGAAGGCATACCCTTTGCCGGCCATGTTTCTTTTGATGTGGGGGTCTGGCTCGCCATTTCTTCCGGATATACCACGATCGATCATATGGATGGATTTATAGAGGCCCTGGTTCCCGGCATTCAACACATGCGTGAAGAAACACTGGGACTGTTCGGGATGTTTGTTGCAGAGTATGCTGACACATCTAAGATACCCGCACTGATGACCGCCCTCAAGGAAAACAATATCTGGGTAGTGCCTACAGAAGCCTTGTCGCAAAGATGGTTCTCGCCCTTACGCCTACCGGAAGAAATGGCTGCGGAACCGGAAATGGTGTACATGGACAAAAAAACAGTTGCCGGCTGGATACAGACGAAGAAAAACTTGATGGCGAATCCTGCTTACGATCAGGAAAAGATGGTGGGATTTATGGAACTTAGAAAAAAACTGATTCGCGCCATGAATAATAAAGGCGTCGGAATCCTGCTCGGATCAGATGCTCCGCAGGTATTTGATGTACCCGGATTTTCTGTACACCAGGAATTGAGGTACTACTATGATGCAGGCCTCAGTCCTTATGAAGCACTGAAAACCGGCACCTTCAATATCGGCCGATTCCTTAAAAGGGACGATATTGGAATCGTCAGGGTAGGTGCTGTTGCAGATCTGGTCATCCTGGATGCAAACCCACTTGAATCAATTGAAAATACCCGAAAAATAGCCGGGGTGATGAAAGCTGGCAAATGGTATTCCAGGGAATTCCTGAATGAACAACTCGAGATCATCAGGCAGAGTAATGAACATTAACTACCTTTAATCCAATCCCGACCAGTCATGTTGTTTAACCAAAATTTCCAGCAGCACTTATGCGACTGTTTCACCCGTTTTTTTGACGAACCCGTTGAAGTAAACCATGTTGAAGCAGCACCCGGAGGCGACATTAGTCAAACATGCATCCTCCATACCAACAAAGGAAAATATTTCATTAAAATCAATGCGGCCCTTTTCGGACACGACTTCTTTGAAAAAGAAGCGCGGGGACTTGCTGTATTGGCCAATGGTGGTGCCATCAAAGTTCCGCGACCCTTGTTTGAAGGAAAGTTCCACCAGCAGATCTATCTGGTGATGGAATACCTCGAAAAAGGAAATATGGCAGCAGATTTCTGG
>JANMHK010000126.1:0-4702 GCA_031375135.1 Sphingobacteriales bacterium
ACACCACCGCCACCAACACCACCGCCGCCACCACCACCGCCACCACCACCACCTCCTCCTCCTCCTCCACCTCCTCCTGCTCCACTGGCAGCCTCCATATCGGGAACAGTGAATGTCAGTTGTTTTGGCTCGAGTACTGGTAGTGCAACAGTAGCAGTATCTGGTGGCGTAGCTCCCTACACTTATTCGTGGAACAGCAATCCTGTACAAACAAGTGCTACTGCACGTAATTTGCCAGCAGGTTCATATATAGTTACAATACGTGACGCAGCCAGTAATTCAGTGACTGCAACCGTTAACGTATCTCAGCCTGCAGTATTAGCAGTTTCTGCTACGGCACCTTCTATAACAAACAATGGCGGTACTACGTCAGTAAGTTTATCAGCCAGCGGAGGAACCGCGCCATACAACTACCAGGGCGCAGTAAGTAATCTTCCCGCAGGTAATTACTCATTTGGGGTAACTGACGCATCAGGATGCACAGCATCAACTTCCATCAACATCGTTCAGCCCGACCTGATCACCATAACTGCAGTTGCGGGTAAAATACAATGTAATGGCGGAACAACTTCTGTTACACTCAGCGCAACAGGTGGAAAATCTCCTTATGTATTTACCGGGGAAACTGCAAACCTTAAAGCGGGTACGTATCAATACTCGGCTACAGATGCCAATGGCGCAAAAGGCAGTTTGTCGTTCACCATATCAGAACCCGCTCCGCTGGTTTTGCAGGCTAGTGCAGGAAAAATTATCCGAATAGGGGGAACTACGAACGTGGCTTTACAAGCCGAAGGCGGTACTGCTCCTTATGCGTATACGGGCCTCACCACTAACCTAAAAGCGGGTGCCTACCAATTCAAAGTTGTTGATGCAAATGGATGCGAATCCACAAAGTCTATCGACATTAGAGAACCAAGAATTAAATTGAGTGCCTTTAATCTCCAGGTAGTCGATACCACGATCAGGGTCAAATGGGCTACTGATTATGAATATGCGATTGATCGCTTTGAAGTGGAAAAATCAAAGGACGCAAAGGACTTCAAAACCATATCCAATGTGCGTTCCACAGTTTCAGCCAATAGCATTGTACCCCTTAGTTACCAGTCTGACGACGCAAACTCCCTGGGCGGAAGTAATATCTACAGACTCTATGCGGTCACGAGTTTCGGCGAAAGGATCCTGTTGATGGAAAGGAATTTATATTTTGATGACCGTGGATTGACAACCATCAAGAATCTGAGTAGCAGGATCGAGATCAGTGTGCGGAGTACAAAAAAAGAAAAAATTACCATCATGGTTTATGATGCCATGGGACGCCCCATCAAGTTAATGCAGGAGCAAAAAACAAATGCATTGCTACGGGCCACTGTACCGATGGATGGTTTTCCAAGGGGCTTGTATGTGATAACGGTGATTTCAGCTGGATCGCAGGTGTCTAAGCAGGTTATCAAACCTTAAGCTGTTGACGGGGCGCAACTTCGTGAGCTTACAAAACAATCCGTAATGCTGAATGAAATCTATTGCGTTAAACGCTTGAGTTTTGAACGCTGGACCAGGTAAACGCCCACAAAGATCAATGCGGCAGAGCAGATCTTCATCAGCGTTATATCTTCATGTAGAAAAATAACAGCCACTGCCGTTGCAAAAATGGGCTGCGAATAAATATAAGTTCCGGTAGCCGATGCTTCAAGATGAGAAAGACCATAGATATTCAGCAGGTAGCCAAGAAAAGTGGCCAGCAATACGACAAAGCTTATTGCTATATAATTCATGGTTGAGAACGAAGACCAGGGTGCTTCTATAAACTGGTTCCAGCCAAATGGGAGAATGAACAAAGTTCCGAATGTGAAAGCCCACCTCAAAACCTGCAGCGGGGTATACCGTAAAATCAAGGGTTTTACCAGCACAAAATAAATGGCATAGGAAATAGCGTTTAACGCGATCATAATATCTCCCAGAATGATATTTGCTCCACTTCCGCTATTATCTTTTGATGTGATCAGAAGGATGGCTCCCGTTATCCCCAGAACAAGTCCTGCTATCATTGGAAAACTTACCTTCTCCTTTAAAAAAAAGAATGCCGTGATGGTGATGAACAAAGGAGTGCACAACATGAGCAGCGAGGCGTGGATAGAGTAGGTGATAGACAAGCCCTTAATGAACAGCAGTTGATTGATGGCAATGCCCGTTAGGGCACATGCAATAAACAATGGAATGTCTTTCCTTAGCAAGGGCTGTTTCGGCCGCTCCCATAAATACATCAGCCACAGCAACCCGGTGGTCACCAACACCCGAACCACATTTAATCCAAAGGGCTTAAGCAATCCGGGAGTGACATATTTGACAATACTGAAATTGACGCCAAAGATCAGATTGGCGCCCAGAACCGCAAGATGTGCTTTTAACCTTCGTTCCAATTTCAGTTTTTGATGAGTTTATCCAGTGCTTTTTTATAGTATTGAAAATCAATATCAGGGAATTGGTAGTGGAATTTTTCGGCTTTTTGTATGGCCTCAGAAAGAACAAATGCTGATTGCGAAACAAACGGAAAAATGCCTTTTTGCTCCAGATATGCTGCAAGATACTCCTGTTCCGGTTGCCCCGGGGTAGGGACAAGCACAGCTTTTTTGCCCATTTTCACCAGATCCATCACCGAGGTATATCCTGATCTGCAGATCACGAGTGAAGACTGGGCGACCAGTTTCTCAAGGGTTGAAGCGTTGGCGTGATGATATACACCGGGTTCCGTGGGCCCTTGTTCACCCGGTAAGCCCCTAACCAGTACAAATCTTCCCTGGTAATCCCTCAGCATGCCCGAAACTAGTATTTCAAATTGGCTGCGAGCTGGTTCTGGCCCCGATATCAACACCAGGAGCTGGTCCAATTGATTTTCCTTAACCGGCTCTAGCCGGGATAGAGGCCCAATATAGCTTGTGTGCAAGGGAAGGTTTGAAGGGTGGGACAGTGCTCCGGCAAGTCCACCCGCTGCCTCCAGATCTGGAACCCAGCATTCGTCAAATACCCTGATAAAGCGGTAGTGCCATCGTCTTAACCAGTTGTTTAAGACCGGCCCCAGGCCTGAATCCGGCGCAAGCTGATGTGTGATAAAAACAGAGTGGGCACCACGACTGTGAAACCCATACCGGTTGTCTGAAATGACCAGGTCGAACTGATGTTTCTGTATGTTGGCCTCCACCCAGGCTCGCTCCTGTTGGACTGTCCGGTACAATCGGGGTAACTGCCGGAGGATGGCCCAAAACATATTCCTGCCGTTTGTTGGGTAACGAATGGCATAGGCTGGGGGATCGAGGAATTCTGCCTCCGGAAAGGCCTCCAGAAGGATTTTTTTTTGAGAACCTGTGGCTGCAATGAAAATTTGGCACTGGAATTGCCGCAGATAGCCTATCAGTGGAATACTTCTTGTAGCATGACCCAAACCCCAATCCAGAATTCCAACAAGTATTTTCTTAGGCATTATGATTTTGGGATATCAGGGGATTTTGTAATTTTTGCCAGATTTAGCATTTGACTGACAATATTATTGCATTAAAATAGTTTATTTTACATAACTGTGTTGATGAAAGTTTTGAACCGAAATGTCGTTTTAGTGTTGTTAGTATTGATCATGGCTGGTACTTCCTGCTCTGCTTCTAAGAAAAGCAATTGTGGTTGTCCCAGCAAAAAAGGAATGGTAGGTTATTAGTCTGAAACGTTTTTAAATCCAAAAATTATGAGGAGTCCCAACAGAGATCTGCTGGTACTATTGAAAGATGAGTCGATGAGTGAGCAAGCTATTGAGCAGGAAGTTGAAAAGCTCAATACCATGTTATTCAATATAGAGTCATCCGATATTTTTTACAGCTCCCACGAGATGTTGGACCTGAACAAGTTCAGGTTGATCCACGACAAGAAGCTGATCCGCCAAATGTCAAAGGACAAACAATTGAAGCCGTTTATCTTCCTGTGTAATTTGAATTGACGAATCATCAACGATCTTATATAAAAAATCCTGCCATCGGTGGGATTTTTCAGTTATCAGCCAAGATTTATTTTAGATCAGTTTCTTAAGGGCCTCTTTCAGTTTGCCAAGCATTTCATTGATCTCTTCTTTTTTGCAATTTCCTACACTCAGGCGATACCAGGCAGAGTTTGCGGAAGCCCCAAAAATTGGGAATGGAACCACAGCAAGTTTTGCTTCCTGTAAAATAAACTGCGTCACATCTGACTGATGCTCAAGGAGTTTTCCATCCAAGGTTTTCTTCCCGCGGAGATTCAACTCCACGCTTAAATAAATGGCAGCCTGAGGTGCTATAGCGTCCACAGGAAAACCTTCTTTTTTTAACTGAATGAAGCCGGCATAGATCTTTTGAAGCCGTTCAGAAAGTTCTGATCTGAAGATCTTCAAGTATTGGTCAACGGACCCTTTCTGCATCAGGTATTTGGCAGTGGCTTTTTGCTCTGGTAGAGGACTCCAGGCCCCAACATGGGAAAGTATGGCTTTCATTTTACTGATCACCGTAGCTGGGCCAACTGCCCATCCGACCCTGACCCCCGTTGCCGCAAAACATTTACTGATTCCATCAATGAGGATGGTGTAGGGCCTTAACGCGGGATTCAATGACACGGGGTTAAAATGTTCCGTGGTTCCATAAGTCAGTAACCAGTAGATCTGGTCGAACATGACATATAGTTTCTTTTGGTC
>JANMHK010000135.1:0-3122 GCA_031375135.1 Sphingobacteriales bacterium
ACGGCTTCTAAAATGCTTGCGATGAGCGGCGGCCAGGTTGGTTGTCCCATTGTTTTCCGCGGCGCAAATGGCTCTGCCGGTCAACTCGGTGCCCAGCACTCAACCGCCTTTGAAAGCATGTACGCAAACATACCCGGATTGAAAGTGATTTCGGTCTCCAATCCATACGATGCCAAGGGGCTTTTGAAAAGCGCGATCCGCGACGATGATCCCGTTATTTTTATGGAATCGGAAGTGATGTATGGCGAAAAAGGGGAAGTGCCGGAAGAAGAATATCTGATCCCTATCGGTAAAGCGGATATCAAACGTGCCGGTACAGATGTAACCATTGTTTCTTTTAATAAGATGATGAAAGTGGCCCTCGGCGCAGCTGAAGAACTGGCGAAGGAAGGAATCAGCGCCGAAGTGATCGACCTGAGAACCATTCGCCCGCTCGATTGGTTCACCATCCTCGAAAGCGTTAAGAAAACAAACAGGCTCGTGATCGTGGAAGAGCAATGGCCCTTCGCATCGGTGAGCTCAGAAATTACCTATCGCATTCAGAAAGAAGCTTTTGATTACCTGGACGCTCCGATACGCAGGATCACTTCTGCTGATGCGCCTATGCACTATGCGCCTAACCTGGTGGCCCTTTATCTTCCTGATATACCACGCACCGTGAAGCTGGTGAAGGAAGTGATGTACCTCAAAAAGTAATTTACCATACGATCCCTCCACCACGGAGGGATTTTTTATTTTTATTCAATGATGCGAAAGATCAAACTCATATCGCTGTTCTTGATGTTTCACATGCTCGCCCCCGCGCAGGATTCGATCATGTCGCTGAAGGAAATTTCAGTACGCGGTTTCGAAACGAACACAAAGCAGATCAATGTTCCGGCTTCCATCAGCATGATCTCCAACCGCGACTTGCAACGATTCTCAAATACATCGCTGGTTCCAGTCTTCAATACCGTTCCCGGTGTGCGTTTGGAAGAACGATCACTAGGAAGCTACCGGCTCTCGATCCGCGGGAGTTTGCTGAGATCCCCTTTCGGTGTTCGCAATGTCAAAATTTACTGGAAAGATATTCCCATAACAGACGCTGGCGGTAATACCTATCTCAATTTGTTCGACCTCAACGGCATCGGCTCTGCCGAGATCCTCAAAGGCCCCGCAGGCAGTATCTATGGAGCAGGAACTGGTGGTGTAGTGACCCTGAGCGAACCTGCCTGGTCGGCTATCAATAAGAACAAATTCATGATTCAGTTGAACGGCGGTTCTTATGGAAGCGCTGGCGGCGTTTTGAGATGGCAAGGCGGCACTGAACACTTGAACTGGCAGATTATGCAGTCTCATCAACAATCTGACGGTTACCGGGAAAATAGCAGGCTCAGGCGCGATCTTACGCAGGGAACCCTCAATTGGCAAACCAGCGCAAAGAATAAACTGGAACTGCTGGCCGTTTATGGCAACTTGGGATACCGGACTCCGGGAGGACTTACCCTTGCCCAAATGCAGGCCAATCCAAGGCAGGCCAGGCCCGCAACCCCTACCTTGCCTTCTGCGAGCCAGCAAAAAGCAGGGATCTATAACAAGACTTTCCTCGCAGGAATAACCAACAAGTTCCAATTCAACAATGCCTGGTCCAACAGTACAACACTTACCGCTGCGTTTACGGATTTCAGAAATCCGTTCATCACCAATTACGAAGTGCGGAAAGAAAACGGCTTCGCGATCAGGTCCAAGTTTCAATACAGCAAGAAAACAGGAAGCACTACCATCAACTGGACCGGCGGTGGCGAGATACAGTATAGCTATGCGCGCATAGACAGCACCGGAAACAATCGCGGGGTGCCGAATCAGAACCTGGTACGCGATAAGGTGCGGGCTGTTCAGCAATTCCTGTTCACGCAACTTGAGCTTCAAATTTTAGATAAAATAACCATACAAGCGGGCCTGAGTGTGAACAACTTCAGTTATCGCCTTCAACGTATCATTCCGCGTTCTTCGGCTGCAGAACTCGACTTCAAAGCGCAGGTTTTACCGCGGATCGCCATCGGATATATGATTACCCAGAACCTGAACTTGCATAGCTCGATCTCAAAAGGATATTCTGCGCCGGGCCTTGCTGAAGTGAGGCCGTCAGCAGGCGGCTTTAACACGGACCTGCAGGCAGAGCATGGATGGAACTACGAGTTGGGTCTCAAAGGATCTGCCTGGAGATCAAGGCTGAATTTCGATCTAACTGCTTTTCAATTTAACCTGGAAGATGCGATCGTGAGAAGAACAAATGCCGCCGGTGCAGAATATTTTGTCAATGCAGGTGGTACTAAACAAAAAGGCCTGGAATTATTCGTTGAGGCATTCCCCATCAACAAGTCCGTGGGCCTGATCAGGCAGTTGCGGCTTTGGAGCAGTGCAAGTGTTTTTGATTTTGTTTTTTCATCTTATAAAGTCAATACAAGTGATTATTCCGGTAATGAACTTACGGGCGTACCTTCAAAAATAGTATTGGCTGGTGGAGACCTGAGCTTTGCAGAGGGCTTCTACGTCAATATCAGTTTCAATTACACCTCCGACCTTCCATTGACTGATGCTAATGACGTGTATGCGAAAGACTATCGCTTATGGCAATCCAGGATCGGATGGAAACATAGTTGGGGCAATAAGATCACGACTGAATTATTCACGGGCATCGACAACGGCGCCAACGAGTTGTACAGTCTTGGAAACGATATTAATGCATTTGGCAGGAGGTACTATAACCCGGCACCGGCCAGAAATTATTTCGCAGGCTTGCGGGTTAACTTCTGAGCACTAATTTTAATCTTTAAACATATCACATGTCGAATGTTTTGATCATTGATGATGAAAGGGCGATAAGAAAAACACTCACTGAGATTCTTTCTTATGAAGGATACAAGATCGATGAAGCTGGCGATGGGGAAGAAGGTTTAAAGAAATTCAAAGAGAAGGCCTATGATGTGGTGCTCTGTGATATCAAGATGCCGAAGATGGATGGGATAGAGTTTTTAGAAAAAGCAAGGGAAACAAATCCAGATGTCCCCGTGATCATGATATCGGGCCATGGTACGATAGAAACTGCTGTGGAAGCGGTTAAGAAAGGTGCATTTGATTAT
>JANMHK010000140.1:0-13241 GCA_031375135.1 Sphingobacteriales bacterium
ACCAGCACTTTGGCTTTGCCCCAGAGTGAAATGTATAGTATGTTCTTATCAGGAGAGAGCAAAGCGCTATATGCCTCCGAGCCCAGTGAAACTTGTTGCTGGACCTGTTTGGTTTTCAGGTTGATCACATAGAGACTGTTATTTTCTTTAGTGACCACATACATCAATTGTTTCGCATCATCTATTTCTATACCTGCAGGTGAAATTTTGGTGGGCCATTTGTTTCCAAGTTTAATACTGTCTTGCAGCACAAGTTTATTATTCTTAATGGCGAATTGGAGAATCCAGTTATCGTTTCCGCCAGAGGCATAGAGGAATTTTTCATCGGCGCTGAACTTCAGGCCGTACCAGGATTTTGCCACTACTTCGGAATGCAGGATCTTTTCCGTTTTAGCATCGATCAATTGTATAGACTGCACACTTTGCCCGTTGTTGGTGACGGCCAGATATCTTTTTGATTTAGACACCGCAATGTTTAAAGGCAAGTCGCCCAAGGCGAAACTTCTTCCGGCCGGAGAGAGCGACCAGCCGTTTGGAAGTTGAACAGTTTTCGGTAGCTGGGCATTGGTGAAGATGCTGACGGTCAGACCAACGAGAGTCAATAATCGTTTCATGCCATTAAGGTAGAGAAAATGTTTCTCGCATAAAAAAAGAGCCCCTGTATGGGGACTCCTTTTAATAATGTCTTATCAATTTGGTAACAGAGAGGGTCAAAGTACCAGCACGCCCTTGGCGACAAACTGGAGCTCCTTTTTGGGTTCTTTGATCTTTTTGATCTCTTCTTCCGACTTCCCGGCGTCTTTCGCGTAATGCTGCAATTGTTTTACGGATACTTCTTTAACCTGTGCTTCGCCATCCAGCACCACTTCTTTACCAACGATATCTTTGGGCATGAAGAATTTATAGTCTTTAAACTTCACCATCACTTTTTCACCATCGGCTTTTTCCACTTTCATCCAGCAACCTTTTTCCTGGCAAACTTCTACCACTTTGCCCGATACCTTGCCATTGTATTTATTGTCGGACAATTTACTGTCGAGCTGACTCATTGAAATAGCACCTTCGGCTGTTGTGCCGGCGCCGTAGGTCACACCTTTAGCAGCTGATACCGGTTCCTGTGCATATAGAAATGCGCTCAGGCCGATGGCGAAAAAGAAGAACATAAGATGTTTCATAGCAAAAATTTGGGCAAAGATACCGCTGAAATGGCGAAAGCTGCTATTCATCCAATAAGGCTATACGGCAGATTTTTTTGATCTTATATTGAAAGGGCAAACAGTACCGTAATAGTCTTAGTTTTCTCATGTTCCCTTGTTGCTCACCCCAACAAGGGATTTTTTATGGTGAAAAAAATAAAATATTTAGTGAAAAAACTACTAAAAATATTAGTGTGCATAATTTTTTTCCCCTAACTTCACCTTTACAATTACATTGGAAACCAAAATTTTAAGACATGTCGAACGAAAAACAAAAGGCGCTAAAACTCACACTGGACAAGATCGAGAAGGATTTTGGCAAGGGCAGTGTGATGATGATGAATGAGAAGGGAGACCACGTTCAGGAGGTGATCTCTACTGGCTCTATAGGATTGGATATAGCATTGGGAATCGGCGGTCTTCCAAGGGGTCGGGTAATTGAGATCTATGGGCCGGAGAGTTCGGGTAAGACGACTGTGGCGACGCATGTTATCGCTGAAGCCCAGAAGAAAGGGGGTATTTGTGCCATAATAGATGCGGAACATGCTTTTGACAGTGCCTATGCCCAGAAACTGGGTGTGGATGTAGATAATCTGCTGATTTCGCAGCCGGATTATGGTGAGCAGGCCCTTGAAATCGCTGACAGGCTGATCCTTTCCGGTGCAATTGACGTTGTGGTGATAGATTCTGTGGCAGCGTTGGTACCAAAAGCTGAATTAGAAGGTGAAATGGGGGATAGTAAGATGGGTCTGCATGCCAGGCTGATGTCCCAGGCCTTGCGGAAACTGACTGCGACCATTTCCAAGACCAATACGATCTGTATTTTCATTAACCAGCTTCGGGAGAAGATTGGGGTTATGTTCGGAAATCCGGAAACGACCACTGGTGGTAACGCGCTTAAATTTTACGCGTCTGTACGCCTGGATATTCGTCGGATGGCCCAGATTAAAGACGGTGATGAGGCTGTAGGCAACAGGGTCAAGGTGAAAGTGGTGAAGAATAAAGTGGCTCCTCCTTTCCGTGCAGCGGAATTCGATATTATCTTCGGGGAGGGAATCTCCAAGACGGGCGAGATTCTGGATCTGGGAGTTGAACTGGGTATAGTGGGTAAGAGTGGCAGTTGGTTTAACTACAATAATGATAAACTGGGGCAGGGCCGTGACACGGTTAAGCAACTGTTGATCGATAATCCCGAACTGGCCAACGAAATTGAATTCAAGATCAGGGAAAAGATAAAAGAAACAACGGCAGGCGGGGCAGCATAAGCTACCCGCATTTTCGGGTGTATTTCCTGATCTTTCGCTGATCATTAAATACATCCTCCAATGGTAAGAGTTCTTCACAAGCGTAAGCGTATCGCCCTGGTGGCGCATGATAATAAAAAGAAGGACTTAATAGACTGGTGCGTCTACAACAAAGCTTTTCTGACCGATCATCTGCTGATGGGAACCGGCACTACGGCAAGGATGCTCGAAGAAAGTCTGGATGTAGATGTGCTCAAATTCATGAGTGGTCCCCTTGGCGGAGATCAGCAGATTGGGTCCATGATCGCTGAAGGGAAAGTGGATGTACTTATTTTCTTCTGGGATCCGATGGAAGCCCAGCCCCATGACCCTGATATCAAGGCTTTATTGCGACTTGCTGTGGTTTGGAACATACCCTTTGCCTGTGATCGTGCAACGGCCGACTTCCTGCTTACATCTCCACTGATGCGGGAAGTGTATGATTGCATGATCCCCGACTACGAACAGTACATCAAAAGGAAAGTGTAGTATGGTGGAGTTGCGTCCCTGGAAATGGTCCGACAGTAAGGCACTCACACAACTGATCAACAACAGGAAGATTTGGGATAATGTCCGTGACCATCTTCCCCACCCCTATTCTCGCAAAGACGCAGATCTGTTCCTGCAGCATAATGTCGACCAGCATCACAAGACCACAAATTTTGCTGTTATGGCAGACGGTGTGATCGTGGGCGGGATCGGCTATATCCTAAAGGATGACGTTTATAAATTCACTACGGAAATCGGCTATTGGATCGGTGAGTCTTATTGGGGAAAAGGATATGCCACAGAAGCGATCCGACTTGTCCTGAACAATATTCGGGAACACTCGCCACTGATCGTCCGGGTCTATGCCGAAGTGTTTGATTATAATAAGGCTTCAATGCGGACGCTCGAGAAGAACGGATTTTATTTGGAAGCCATTCGTCGTAAAGGAGTAGTTAAAAATGGGATCATTCGGGACGACTATGTCTATGTATTGTTACTTTGAGTGGAGAATCAATGAGCAGATTTAATCTACATATTCCTTTCCCTCCTGCTGGCGATCAACCAGAGGCAATCCGGCAATTGACCGATGGTATTTTACAAGGTGAACGATGCCAGACGCTGCTTGGTGTAACGGGTTCAGGTAAAACATATACGATAGCCAATGTGATCCAGGAAGTACAACGTCCAACCCTGGTGTTAACCCATAACAAAACATTGGTTGCCCAGCTCTATGGCGAGTTCAAGCAATTTTTCCCGGATAATGCGGTAGGGTATTTCGTGTCTTATTACGATTACTACCAGCCCGAAGCATACATGCCCGTAAGCGATACTTATATAGAAAAGGATTTGTCGATCAACGAAGAGCTTGATAAACTCCGGCTGCAGGCCACTGCTCAATTATTGACGGGACGCAGAGACATCATTGTTGTCGCCTCTGTCAGCTGTATCTACGGTATCGGTAATCCGGCAGATTTTGAGAACGGCATCATCAGGCTGCATAAAGGTCAGGTCATGAGCAGGCAAGGGTTTCTGCATAGCCTGGTGAATTCCCTGTATAACCGCACGCAGACTGATTTTACACGTGGTACGTTCCGCGTTAAAGGCGATACGGTAGACATCAATCTGCCTTATTTGGACTATGGATACCGCATCAGTTTTTTCGGAGATGAAATTGAAGAGATTGAATCCATCGATGTGCAAACCTCCAAGCGCATGAATGTGTTTGATAATGTCGCCATCTTTCCGGCAAACCTCTACCTGGCGCCTAAAGAAATGATGCAGCAAATTCTTTACGAAATACAGGATGAGCTGCTTGCACAGGTGGAGTATTTCAAGTCGACCGGAAAATTCATCGAGGCTCAGCGTCTTAGTGAACGTGTAAACTATGACCTCGAAATGATCAGGGAACTCGGCTATTGTAACGGTGTAGAAAACTATTCCAGATTTTTTGATCGACGAAGGCCCGGAACAAGACCTTTCTGTTTACTGGATTATTTCCCCAGGGATTTTCTTTGTGTGATAGATGAAAGCCACCAGACAGTACCCCAGGTAAGCGGCATGTATGGTGGTGACCGGAGCAGAAAGATGGTCTTGGTCGATTATGGTTTCAGGCTTCCATCCGCGCTCGACAACCGCCCGCTCAATTTTCATGAATTTGAATCCATCCTGAACCAGGTGATCTATGTGTCAGCTACTCCGGGCGATTATGAGCTCGAGCAATGTGGCGGCGTGGTGACCGAACAAGTGGTTCGGCCAACAGGCCTGCTTGATCCTCCCATTGAAGTAAGGCCCAGCAAAAATCAAATTGATGACCTGCTAGATGAAATTGACAAGCGTATTAAGAAAGGGGATCGGGTGCTGGTGACTACGCTTACCAAAAGAATGGCTGAAGAGCTTGATAAATACCTGCACCGGATCAATATCAAATCGAAATACATACACAGTGAAGTGGATACGTTAGATCGAGTTGAGATTCTGCGACAACTCAGGCTCGGTGAGATCGACGTGCTGGTGGGCGTGAACCTTCTACGGGAAGGGCTTGATCTGCCGGAAGTTTCCCTGGTGGCGATCCTTGACGCAGATAAGGAAGGCTATCTGAGAAATGAAAAATCGCTGACCCAGACAGCGGGCAGGGCCGCCAGGAACGTGGACGGACTCGTGATCTTCTACGCGGATAAGATGACCGACAGTATGCAGAAAACGATCGACGAGACAACCCGAAGAAGGGTGAAGCAGCAGGAATTTAATGAACTCCACGGCATCACACCGCGTACCGTCATTAAAAGTAAACAACAGGTGTTTGCGCAAACCTCGGTGCTGGATATTAAAGGCTATGATCTCCAAGATCCCAAAGCGATCGGTCCTGATGATGAATTGGTGAACGTTGCGGCTGAAGACCAGGAAGTTTACCAGACCATCCCGCAGGTTCAAAAAGCAGTTGCGAAGACAAAAAAGGAAATGGAGAAGGCAGCGCGGGACCTGGATTTTATGGAAGCAGCACGACTCCGGGATGACATGTTATTGCTCCAGAAAAAGCTGGAACAAATGAAACAGGGGGCTTGAAAAACACAGTGCGAAAGGGTTATTTTCTATCATCATTACCGGTTTGAAATATTCCATTCGGTATCTGAAATAGCTATCTTTATTCCATGGAAAGACATTTATCGTCGTGGTATTCGCCCTCACTTGGAAGGGAGATGCCAATTGTTAGTTATGGGCATTACGGTTTTGCCTTGCTCATGGTTCCCACCGCAGCGGCAGACTACCTGGAATATGAGCGCTTCCAATTGATCGATCATTTAGCGCCGTTTATTAACTCCGGAAAGATCCGGGTTTTTTCAGTGAATAGCATTAACACCGAAAGTTGGTTAAACAAGCAGATGGAAGGTGCGCATAAAGCCATCAGACAAAATCAGTTCAACGATTATATCTATAACGAGGTGATCCCGTTCATTAAAAACGCCACTTCATGGGAAACACCTGTTGTGGTGACGGGAGCATCTTTTGGGGCACTGCACTCGATGAATCTTTTTCTGAAAAGGCCCGATCTGATCAGTGGCGCCATTGCCATGAGCGGTGTGTACGATCTTACAGAGTATACGGACGGATATTATGATGAGCAGGTTTATTATAATTCGCCCATACATTATATGCCCAATTTGAACGACCATTATGTTCTCGAACAAATACGGCGGGGCAAACTGATCATGGCGACAGGTCAAGGTTCTTATGAAGACCCTGAAGCCAACAAAAGGTTTTCGGCTGTTTTAAATACCAAAAGCATTCCTCATGAACTCGACCTGTGGGGATATGATATCACCCACGATTGGCCCACCTGGAGAAAAATGCTGCCTCATTTCTTAGAAACAAGATTTTAGAATTCAGCGTTGCCTGAAACAATCGAACATGGAGAAAAAGTTATTCCTGCTGGATGCATTTGCACTGATCTTCCGAGCCTATTACGCGCTGATCCGCAATCCAAGGATCACCAGTAAGGGCAAGAATACAAACGCGCAATTCGGATTTACCAATACACTGATTGACTTGCTCAATAAACAGAAGCCATCGCATATGGCGGTGTGTTTTGATACTAAGGCACCTACAGAACGGCATACAGATTACGCTGAGTATAAAGCCAACCGACAGGAAGCCCCTGAAGACTTGTTGGCTTCGTTGCCAGACATTAAGAAAATCATTCTTGGATTGAATATTCCTGTCATTGAAACTGATGGGTTCGAGGCGGATGATGTGATCGGGACGCTTGCAAAACAAGCTGAGCTGGTGGGTTATCAAGTCTATATGGTGACGCCCGACAAAGATTATGGGCAGCTCGTCAGCGATAACATAAAAATATACAAGCCTCCTTATCAGGGAAGCGATTTTGAAATTCTTGGTCCTGCTGAGATCTGTGAAAAATGGGGCATTAAAGAAGTTTCCCAGGTCATCGATATCCTTGGACTGATGGGTGACAGTGTTGATAATATTCCCGGCATTCCGGGCGTTGGCGAAAAAACGGCTGCGAAACTTTTGGCAGAATTTGGTACCCTGGAGAATGTGTTAGCGAATGCGGATGGCATTAAAGGGGCCTTGGGCGAGAAGGTGAGGAATGGCAAGGATCTCGCTATCATGAGCAAGAAATTAGCTACTATTATTACCAGCGTTCCCGTTGAATTTCACGAGGAAAATTTCTGCGTAAAAGCCATAAATAAAGAGGCCCTCAAGGAAGTGTTTACAGAGCTCGAGTTCAAGACGCTGGGTAAGAGGATCCTGGGTGAAGAGTTCAATATTTTTGAAAGCAATGCGGGTGTTCAACAGGACCTTTTTGGAAATCCAGTGGCTGCGCCTGCAGCAAGGTCTAATGGAGCGGCAAAGGCTGCTGTGGTTGAAGAAGGTGTAGACATTGGCCTGCTTGCTGAGAAGAACATAAATAATACCCCGCATCAATATCATGTTGCAGCATCGGATCAGGAAATAGATGAGCTGATCGCCATGCTGATGAAGCAGTCTGAGATTTCTTTCGATTCCGAGACTACAGGGATCGATGCGAACAGAGCCGAACTGGTGGGATTAAGTTTTTGCTATAAAACCGGCGAAGGGTATTACGTGCCTTGTAGTTCAAACCGCGAGGAGGTGCTGGCCCTGCTCAATAAATTCAAGTCATTATTCCAGCGCGAAGATGTGAACTGGGTAGGACAAAACATTAAATATGATCTGCTGATCCTGAAATGCTATGGTGTTGAACTTAAGGGGAAGATATTCGATACCATGCTTGCCCATTATGTGATTGAGCCGGAAGGTAAAAGGGGCATGGATCTGCTAAGTGCCCAGTATTTGGGTTATGAACCCGTTCATATCGAAGAGCTGATTGGGAAGAAAGGAAAGGGGCAGGGAACCATGCGGGATGTTGAACTGGATAAGATCAAGGAGTATGCAGTGGAAGATGCGGACATTACCCTCCAGCTTAAGAACGTGTTTATTGGAGAGCTGAAATCCAAAGAAGTTGAGAAGGTATTTTATGAAGTGGAGAATCCATTGGTGCAGGTATTGAAAGATCTGGAATTTGAAGGGGTGAAGATCGATGTGGATTTTTTGAAAGACTATTCTGTCGAGCTCGATAAGGAAGCAAGGGCTGCCGAGGAACGGGTATATCAACAAGCAGGGGTAAGATTCAATCTTGCATCGCCCAAACAACTGGGTGATGTGTTGTTTGAAAAACTCAAACTTGATGCTAAGGCCAAGAAAACCAAAACAGGTCAATATGCAACGGGGGAAGATGTGCTCCAAAAACTATCTCATCTGCATCCAGTACCGGCAAACGTGTTGATCTTCCGCGAGCTGACCAAGCTGAAATCCACCTACGTGGATGCATTGCCACTATTGATCAATCCAAGAACGGGCAGGGTGCACACTACCTATGGATCAGCCGTGGCCGTTACAGGAAGACTGGCCAGTAATAACCCTAATCTGCAGAACATTCCGATTAGAAGTGATCGTGGTAAAGAGATCAGGAAGGCATTTATTCCTGGAGATAAGAATCGGGTATTGCTGTCAGCAGATTATTCGCAAATTGAACTCCGTATTGTAGCGTCGATCAGCGGCGATCCCAATATGTGTGAAGCATTCCGATTGAACAAAGACATTCATACAGCCACGGCTGCCAAGGTGTATGGCATAGATGAAGCCGATGTGAGTAAGGAGATGCGGTATAAGGCCAAGAGCGTGAATTTTGGAATTATTTATGGGCAGGGTGCTTTTGGTTTGGCGGATAATCTGGGCATCTCCAGAGGTGAGGCAAAGACCATTATTGATAATTATAAGAAAGAGTTTAGCGGTATCACGAAGTACATGGAAGACACCATCAACTTCGCCAGGGATAAAGGTTATGTGCAGACCCTCATGGGAAGAAAAAGATGGTTGAAAGATATCAATAGCGCCAATTTTACGGTTCGCGGTTTTGCAGAAAGAAATGCGATCAATTCTCCTATCCAGGGAACGGCGGCCGACATGATCAAAATGGCGATGGTGAAAGTGCAGGACGCAATTAAGAAAGAAGGATTAAGAAGCAGGATGATCCTGCAGGTTCATGATGAATTGGTGTTTGATGCCTACCGCGAAGAAGCAGAAACATTAAGGGCTTTGGTACTTGAGAATATGCAATCAGCCATGCCGCTCCCCAACGGTGTTCCCGTTGTGGCCGAAGCGGGCATTGGGGAGAATTGGCTTGAGGCGCATTAAAAGCGCAATGTGATGAATGTGACGAATGTATTGAATGTGGTGGAATGAATGTGAGAATGTGGTGAATGTGATAAATGGAAAAACAGAACAATGATTACAAGTTTCTTCGCTTGGTGGTTTAAGTTTAACGGTTGGAAAGTTGGGGAGACGATTCCGGCAAATATTAAAAAAGCCGTAGTTATTGCTGCGCCGCATACGTCCAACTGGGATTTTATTTATGCGTTGGCCGCTTACAAGATTCTCAATCTGCCGGTGAATTATATCGCGAAGAAAGAACTTTTCAAGTTTCCATTCTCCATCATGTTTAAAGCAACCGGGGGCATTCCGGTAGACCGTTCTAAAAGCCAGAATTTTGTTGACGCGATCATCGAAAAGATAAAGAGCTCCGATAAATTATATCTGATGATGGCCGCAGAGGGTACCAGGAAGCCGGTGGATAAATGGAAAAGCGGTTTCTACCACGCTGCCCTGGGCGCCGGGGTCCCCATCATCCTGGGATATCTGGACTACAAACATAAAGTGGCAGGATTTGGAGAGGTGATATACCCAACAGGCAACAAAGAGAAAGATATGGACCGAATCCGGCGTTTCTATGCAGAGAAAACGGGTAAGAATCCGGAGTTGTATAACCCGGACTCTGCAAGGCTCGATTAATGATATACGCCTTCCCTGGAAGAAAAAATTTGATCTTAAGGGCTGACTCCGTTGGTACCTGTTTCAGCTTTTATTCAACTAAATCAAACAGCCGCACCTTATATAGCTAGCTTTTCTGAAATTTGTACCATGTTCTGGGAAAGATATTTCAAGATATTCAGCATGATTGGCCTGCGCTATTTTCTGTTCGCAGGACTTGCGTTTCTGATATTTTATGTCATATACAAAGGGAAAGGGCGGTATAAAAAAATACAGGCCAGGGCTCCGGAAAGTTCGGACTATGCGCGAGAGATCGGTTATTCCTTGATGACCGTTGCAATGTTTGCCATCATCCCCATTGTTTTGCTGAATGATCCCATAAAGGCCTACACGACCTACTACACAGATATCCACCAATATGGCATGGTCTATTTCGTTGGAGCATTTTTTCTGATGATGGTCATGCACGATACCTATTTTTATTGGACGCACCGGCTGATGCATCACCCGGCTTTGTTCAAGCTGTTTCACCTCGTTCATCATCGTTCAACAAATCCCTCACCCTGGGCGGCATATGCTTTTCACCCCCTCGAATCAATTATTGAAGTGGGTATTGTCCCCGTCTTTTTATTTACCATTCCCATTCATCTTTACCATCTTTCATTTTTCTTTTTATTCATGATCGTTTACAACGTCTACGGCCACCTTGGCTACGAACTATATCCCAAGGGCTTTAGCAGGCATCCAATCGGCAGATGGATCAATACATCCGTTAACCACAACCAGCACCACCAATATTTCAAAGGGAACTATGGCTTGTATTTTTTATTCTGGGACAGGGTTATGGGCACGGTCAGGGCTGATTATGAGGATAGATTTGACCAGGTAAAAACCTTCGGTGTTGGGGAAATTGGAACAGGAGCAAGAACAGATTTAAGTAAGACCTGAACAGAAGATTTCATACATGAGCGACACTACAAAACCTGTTATTTATTATTGCTATGATGCCTACTGCGGCTGGTGTTATGGATTTAGTAAAGTGATGACCCGGATCTACGATGAGTATAAGGACCGGCTTGATTTTGAAACCCTGTCGGGAGGAATGATCCCTAAAGAATCTGCCCAACATATTGGTAAGATGGCGGGATACATTAAAGGCGCTTACAAGAATGTTGAGGAACTTACCGGAGTCAGTTTCGGGGATGAATATCTCTGGCATATCAATAACCCCGAGCTCACTGACTGGTTCCCGCATTCAGAAAAAGCGGCGATCGCGATGTGTGTGTTTAAAGATTATCATCCGGAGAATACTGTTCATTTTGCTGCCGATCTTCAAAAAGCATTGCATATAGAAGGCCGTGACCTGACTGATGACGAAGCCTACCGGCATCTTCTTGAGAAGTACAATATCCCGGCCGACGAATTTTATGAGAAGCTGAAATCAGAAGAGTACCTCGAGAAGGCTCACTATGATTTTTCCCTTTGCCGGCAGTTGCAGGTGACAGGATTTCCCGCTGTTTTTTTTCAAGCTGATGAACTGAAATTTTATCTCCTTGCCCGCGGCTATACAGATTATGAAACTTTAAAATCCCGGATTGAGCAGGTGATCAATAGTTAGTGCGGCGGAGCGGAAGTTTTATAGATCCGGCACCTATTGCGGGAGCACCTATTTGGGAAGCATCAATTTCGTAGGCGCCTTTTTCGTAGGCACCTATTTCGTGATTACCTAATGCGGGAGCACCTAATTGGAATTCATCTATTTCGTAGCCACCTATTGCGTTACCACCTATTTCGAAATTCTCAAGACACGCGCAGCATTATCGTAATATACTTTCTTCAGGATATTGTCCGGCAATCCCAGGCCATACATTCTCCAAAACGCGTGGTATTTTTTATGATAGGGAAAATATTCGTCTTCTGTTTCCAGCACCCGGAAATAGGTGGCGTATTCTTCAGGAACCCATGAATCTTTTCCAAACAGGATGCGGTCCTGGTATTTAGTAAAAAATTGTTTTGCCATCTTTGGCTGGCGGCCTAATTCAGCAATCACGGCACCAAATTCAACCACAACATTTGGCATTTCGTCCAGCAGGGTAGAAAGCCGTCCCAGATCGTTTGGTAACCAACCGAAATGCGCTGCAATAAAAGTTGTTTTTGGGTTATTCCTGAACATTTTTTGCTGTTCACCGATCAGGTCCTCAAAAGGTACCGGATTGTCGGGCCCCCTTTTACGATTTGGGTGGGTGACAATTTCCAGCCAACGCTCATTTTTGTCATCTACCGGATCCCAGAAGGATTTAGGATCAGCGGTATGAATGAGCACGGGAATTTTCAGGGCAGCACATTTTTCCCAGACTGGATTTAGGCGGGGGTCGTCGACCTTTACTCTCTTGCCATCAACATCTTTCACCGAGAAGCCCAAATTCTTATAAATTTTTAATCCGCGGGCTCCGTTCTTCACATCGTCTTCCAACTGCTGCGCCGCTTTCTTGCCCCAGTCAGGGGAACCAACGCCAGAGAAATCGACGTTAGCGAACACGATAAAGCGACTGGGATAATTGGCTTTGATATTGCTGACAGATTTTATGATGTTATCGCCCGACTGACCACTCAGATTCACCATAATGGCCATGTTCAATTTGTCCATGTCTTTAATCAGCCCACCCAGGTCCATCGTGGGCATGCTGAACTGGTGATTATGGATATCAATGAACGGAAATTTTGAACGTACCGGTTTGTGTTCAGGCACAACCAACGTTGAAACAGGATTGTAGGTTTCGAAATCCATTTTCTGAGGCGTTTGTGCACTGGCTTGTTGAATGAGCAGGAGTGCAAACAGCGGGAAGATTTTTTTCATTGTTGGGATGCGTTAAAGGAGTAGCTAATGTACAGAAAGATCAATTCGGAAAGTCTTTAAATAGATAATTGGCTAAAAGATCGTTCCATCGGTTATTTACCTTGGAATGGTCAATTAGCCAATTATTAGTGAAGTTATTTATTGTGCGTTCAATAAAAGATTTCCGCCCTTGTTTGGCATCACAATGATCTTAGCGTTCTGGGAACCTGCCAGTTCTTTGAAAGCCTTGATCTGCTCGTACTGTAATTGCCTTTCAGTCAGACTTTCACTGATGATCCGCTGATAATCGGAGATACCCTGGGCTTCTACGCGCTTACGTTCAGCTTCCTGCTTTTCTTTCTGCAAAACGAATTGCATTTTCTGGGCTTCCTGCTCGGCCTCAATCTTTCTTTCAATGGCTGCTTTCACCGGGCCAGGTAAGGTGATATTTCTAACGAGCAGATTTTCGAGAAGAAGGCCTCTTTTACGGAAATCATCATCAATGGTTTTGAAGATCCTTTGCTGGAATTCGTCGCGTTTATTAGAGAAAAGAGAAACGGCTTCGTAATA
>JANMHK010000150.1:0-8607 GCA_031375135.1 Sphingobacteriales bacterium
AGAACGCAAACCGATTTCCGGAATACGTTCTCTACGGTAATATGCATCAGTTTCGATCTGATCTGGCACTGCTGAGTTTCAAAAGGCAGGACTACACTTTTTGATTGTGGTTGCGAAGTCCTGTCGATACCCAACAAATCGAAATGTTACTGCAAAAAATAAATCAGCCATCGCGGCCCATGTTGAAGATCGCGATGCCCTCGATCGAAGGTCTGGAGATGGTGCCGATAGAAAATATTCTCTACGGCGAATCAAGCGATAACTATACCCATATCTTCCTAAAAAGTGGTAAGAAAATGCTGGTGACCAGGTCGCTCAAAGAGATGGAAGAACTTCTGGAAGAACATTCATTTGCACGTGTACACCGAAGCTTTGTAGTGAATCTAAATGAAGTGGAAAGATATGTTCGCGGCGACGGCGGATATGTAATGATGTCGGACGGAAAGATGATCGATGTTTCCAGAAGTAGGAAAGAGGATTTGTTGAAAAGGTTGTTGCATTGATTTCATAACCCTAACCCGGTATGATCCAGGTAAACACATAAGCCTGCAATAAGGTGATCAGGCAGATCAGTATCAACAATATGAAACTGTGCTTCAGGGTAAACCGAAACAATTCAGATTCCTTGCCCACTAAATTTCCTGCCGCAGCTGCAACCGCTATGGATTGCGGCGAGATCATCTTACCCACCACACCTCCTGAAATATTAGCGCCTACCGTCACTACGGGATCAACACCAATGGATGTGGCCGTATCATATTGAATCTTGCTGAACAAGGCATTGGAAGATGTGTCCGATCCCGTGATGAATACCCCTAACCATCCCAGCACCGGCGCAAAAAACGGAAACAACCACCCGGTTTTTGATAAGGCTTCGGCCATGGTCAACGATATTCCTGCATTGTTCACCAGGTAGGCAAAGCCTAATATCGACGCGATGGTGATGATGGGGAATTTTAATTGCTTCAACGTATCCAAAAATATCTGAGCGGCCATAGCTGCCTTTACTTTCAGTAACAGAATCGATAACAGCGAAGCAAATAAAATAGCGGTACCTGCGGCAGACATATAGTTCAACTTAAACACTTGCGCGATCGGCTCCCCGGTATCACCTTTTAAGATCTGCCCGTCAAATCTTGGCAGCACGACATTGATCTGACCCCAACTATTGAAATATTCTTTCACCGGTTTGATCCCCCAGATCAACACCATCACCGTGAGTATCATGAAAGGCGATAATGCCCGGAGGATCTCCGACGTTTTGTAATGATGAACTTCGCCCGCGCTGATAGTGGGCTCATCACTGAACCGCCAGATATTTTTAGGCTTCCAGAATTGGAGAAAGATGATCAGTGAAACAATGGACGCCAGGGCTGCAATAATATCCGGCAATGCAGGTCCTACATAATTAGAAGTAAACCACTGAAAAAAAGCAAATGATACCCCCGAAACCACGATGGGTGGCCAAATATCTACCGCCTTCTTCCAGCCCGACATCAATACGATCAGATAGAAAGGCAAGACCAATGATAATACCGGAAGTGTTCTTCCTACCATCTGTGAGATAGCCATTTCGGGTAAGCCCGACACTTGCGCAGCCACGGTGATCGGTATACCAATACTGCCAAAGGCAACAGGGGCCGTATTGGCTATCAAACAAATTCCTGCAGCATACAATGGATTAAATCCCAGGCCAACCAACATCGCAGCCGTTATCGCAACCGGCGTACCAAATCCTGCGGTCCCTTCTAAAAAAGCACCAAACGAAAACGCAATCAACAATGCCTGTAACCTCCTGTCGGCCGTAACCGTGCCCATATAATATTTGATGACTTCGAACTGCCCCGTCTTCACCGTGATGTTGAACAGAAAAACCGCCGTTATGATGATCCAGCAAATAGGAAACAAACCGTACAACACCCCATGGGCTGTTGCTTTCAAGGCAAGATTGATGGGCATCTGGTAAAAGAAGATGGCGATCAGGATCGTGATAAGCGTAGTGATCACCGCCGCCTGATAGCCTTTCATCTTACTAATCACCAGTGCCCAGAAAATAAAAATGATCGGCAGCGATGCAACGATCAACGACACTAATAGATTATCGAAAGGATAAATAACCTGCTTCCAGGGCATATGAATTTTTTTAGATGATGTATGCTCATTTACTTATGTCCTTTACCGGAATCCTTAAAAAATACAGATCGCCTTTACCCTCATATAGGAGTCCGACTGTTTTATTATCGATTTTTGTCATCACCGAATAACCGTAACTGCTTCGTTCATCAATGAGCAATTGGTATTCAGCAGACCATGTTTCACCGAGGTCGGTACTTGCTTTTACCGTCAAGTTGATCCGGTCCTTACTGCTTGCAGGATTGCTGAAAAACATAACATCTTTCTTACCGCCTTTCCATTTTACATTGGCCTTGATTAAGCCCGCCATGCAAATAGGATCAGGAAGGGTATTGTAAGATGTAGGATGTTCTTTCCAGGTTTGGCCCATGTCTGTAGTGGTGGCAATCGAGCGAAACTTCCCGCGATTGTCGCGCATGCTCAGCATCAATTTGCCCGGTGTAGTCTCTACCACCTGACTTTCCGTAGTATTTGATTGGGGGCCCGTTCCCCTTTTCCATGATTTTCCATGATCATCACTATATATGATCGTAGAGTAGGGCATATGCGATGCGTCCCAATACTGTGCGGGAAATACCAGTCTTCCGTCTTTCATCACGATGCCGTTTCCCGGACCCTGGAAGAAAAGTTTCCAGGCGGGATCTTTCACTTGGGACGTTATACTTTGAGGAGTTGTCCAGGTCAGGCCATCATCGCTACTCTCGCTGATCACGAACTGGCCCGTTTCGTCGGGCGATAAACCTGGTCCTGATCCCGCTATCGACCTGTTGCCCTTGCTCCATAAAGCAGCTACGATAATTTTCCTGGTTGCGGGATCGAACAATATGGCCGGATCTCCTACCCCGTTATCATCGTGCGGCTCACCCATGTCCATGATCACTTTCATGGGCTCCCAGGTTTTACCACCGTCTTTACTGCGACTCATACCTACATCTACATTTCCCGGAAGATCACCGGAATTCTTATACCTGATATCGTACACTGCGATCAAAGTTCCTTTGTTGGTTTGGGTGATCCCCGGGATTCGATAAGTGTGTACGCCATCCTGCCCCGCCTTTCTGATGGTAACCGCATTCTTCGGGAATACCTGGCCATGCATGGATGCCGACAGTAATAAAAGCAGCACGACAAAGTAGATTCCTTTCATACAGAAACAAGTTAATACATAGACGACAAAAAAATATGACTTGCCATTTTTCATCCCTAACTTCCCTTAAATACGGTTCAACATGTCTACATCAAGAAGAGACTTCATCAGGCAATCTTCACTGTTGGGCACTGGCCTGGTACTATCGACCAACTTGTCTGCTTTTGCAACTCCACCTTTCAAAGGCGGACCCTTGATCGGCGCCATCACCTATTCATTCAGAAGTATGCCCACGGGTGTTGACGACCTGATGAAATATTGCAATCAATGCGGGCTTACCCATATCGAACTTTCCGGCGACCCCGGCGAAGCGTTTGCAGGGAGCCCTGCTGCCCAGGCACCACCACGTCCCGCTCCTGTGGGCGGAAAAAGACCGGAACCTTCCGATGAAGAAAAAGCAGCCATGGAAGCCTTAAGGGCGAAAACGAAGGCCTGGCGGGAATCGGTTTCGATGGATAAATATGTTGAACTTAGACAGCGTTTCAAAGCTGCAGGCATAAGCATCTACGCTTTTAAACCCAATTGCCTTGGACCTGCTAACTCAGACGGTGAGATTGAATATGCGATGAAGGCTGGCAAAGCACTGGGGGCAGATGCGGTAACTGTTGAAGTTCCTACGGATCCGGCTCATTCGCAACGGCTGGGAGATCTCGCCGCGAAGCATAAAATTTATGTAGGTTATCATAATCACACACAAGCCACTGATACACTTTGGGATACGGCCCTTGCGCAGTCAAAATACAATACCATGAACCTCGACTGCGGTCATTACGTCGCTGCCGGTGGAGCCAATACCCCCGCGTCCTTACTGAAACTGATCGAAGCGAAAAATGCCAGGATCACCTCGCTGCATATGAAAGACAGGAAGAGCAAGGAGAATGGCGGTGCGAATATGGAATGGGGAAAAGGAGATACGCCAATCGTGGAGATCTTACAACTGCTGAAGAAGAAAAAATATAATATCCCAGTGTCAGTTGAACTGGAATATCCGGTTCCTGCCGGTGCCGATGCCGTGCAGGAAGTCAAGAAGTGTCTAGCTTATGCCAGGAAGGCATTAGCAGATTAGCGGATTGTCGGATTAACGAATTCCTTTACATAAGAAGCAATCAATCCGTCAATTCGTTAATCCTAAGGTTTCCGGCAAGCCATTAGACAGACCATAATAGAAATAAAATGAGCAAAATAGTAACCATTTTGATTTTTAGCTTGCTTATGTTCAACTATGGTTGTCGACAAACAACCAATAGTGATTTAAAAAGACCCGATGACTTAAAGGACGGCATCCAGACTTCCACACTCGAAGATGTAGGAATTAATAAAGTAGTTATCAATGATATTATTGACAGTATCAATACCGGTTTTTACCCCAACCGACACAGCCTACTCATCTACAAAAATGACAGACTTGTTTTAGAAAAATATTTTGATGGAAAAGATGAGAAGGCATGGGCTGGCGACATTGGAATCATCAGACATGATATCAATACACTTCACGACTTAAGGAGTGTAACAAAAAGTATTGTCTCAAGTTGTATTGGGATTGCTATTTCAAAGGGCAAAATAAAAAGCGTTGACCAAAAAGTATTTGACTTTTTTCCCGAATATGAAAACCTCAATATTGGAACAAAAAAAGATTTAACTATCGAACACCTTTTAGCGATGTCTTCCGGACTGGAGTGGAATGAAGACATACCTTATACTAATCCCGAGAACAGTGAAATGGTTATGACCGCCAGCGAGGACCCTCTAGCTTATATCCTCAGTCGCCCAATGGCTTCTCTTCCTGGAACAACGTGGAAATATAACGGAGGAACAACACAATTATTAGCGGAAATCATAAAGAGAGTTTCAGGTAAATCTGTTGCTGAATTTGCGAATGAAAATATCTTCAAGAAATTAGGTATTAAAGAATATGAGTGGGTACAATTTCCGGGAACGGATAATCCAATTGCAGCCTCTGGATTACGATTAAGAACTCGAGATATACTAAAATTCGGTATCCTCTATCAAAATGGCGGACAATGGAAAGGTGAACAAGTTGTACCTCAGTCTTGGGTAGACCAATCATTCACTTCAAGAGTTCCCCGACCAGGGGGCGGGGGCTATGGATATCAGTTTTGGATTTTTAATGATACCATACAGGGTAAAACAATGGCTTGGCCTACCGCTGTAGGAAACGGTGATCAAAGAATATTTTTTGACAAGAAAAATAATTTGCTTGTTGTAATGACTGCCGGAAATTACAATAAATGGGATATTGAAAATAATGCCCATGCCATCCTGCACAAAATATATGAATCATTCCCAATGAAGTAACAGAGTTTTAAAAAGATTGATGAATTCGCAAAGACATCACTTCAGAAACACAAACGGAGATAAAGGGATAAAAGAAAAGGGAGCTTTCGCTCCCTTCTTTTATCCCTTTATTTCCCAGCCGCTTCGATAATCACGCTTCACAAATTGATTCGCATCGTCGAAGTTGGTGACTTTCATATTTGCGCCATCCCACTTGAGTTTCACCCTGCCATAGAAATCATTGCCACCTTTCTCATTCTTCTTCCTCAGCATATAACTCCTGATCGCCAGGTTACCCATCAGCACGGTCTCGGTCAACGGACCTGAATAATCAAATGAAGAAGTCAGCTCTTTATGCTGCTTACTATTGAAACCTGCTTTACAGGCTTCGGTCCAAAACATCTGGTGGCCATACTCTGGCAGATCCAGTTTCGGCGCGCCAGCAGCTGGTTTCGGAGCCTCGATTTTCTGACCATTATTCAGATAGATCTTTGGATCATTACCATACATGCCAATGGTCATCAGACCTTTGGTACCATGCAGGATGATCCCGTTCGCGCCACCATCATTACTAATCGATTCGTTCGCAGGAATCAGATCAGGATGCATTGGCCTGATGCCACCATCCATCCAAATCATTTTTAATGGCGATTTATTTTTCTTGGTTGCCGGGAACCTTATTTCCACATGCGATGAAGGCGGACAGCCCTCAGGAATATATTCAGGATTCCAGTCTTTTATAAATACCGCACCTACACTACATTCCACGTCAGTTGGATAGCCCAATCCGAGGATCCTGAACGGCGAATCAATCGTATGACAACCGATATCTCCCAAAGCACCGGTGCCGAAGTTCCACCAGCCACGCCATTTGAATGGGTGATATAAAGGATGGTAATCCACAAACTCAGCTGGTCCGATCCAGGTATCCCATTCTTTCGCAGTCATAGAGGCGGGCAATGCCGGCTTCTCGGTTGGGACAGGAATGCCCTGCGGCCAAACCGGACGGTTTGTCCAGATGTTAGCAGTATGCACTGCTCCGATCAGGCCCTTGTCAAACCATTCCACCGCCAGTTTTTGCAAGGGGTTGGATGATCCGTGGTTTCCCATCTGAGTAACCACTTTATATTTTCTGGCGGCTTCCGTCATCATCCGCGCTTCAGCGATATTATGCGTGAGGGGTTTTTGAACATATACATGCTTGCCCAACTGCATACATGCCATCGCAGCATAGGTATGGAAGTGGTCTGGTGTTGAAATAGTCACGGCATCGATCTCTTTGCCCGACTTATCAAGCATCTCCCTAAAATCGTGGTACTTCTTGGCGTTCGGGAATTTTTCGATCACGTTTTTCGCGCTATTCCAGTCCACGTCGGCAAAGGCCACTAAGTTGTTGGCGCCTTTGTTGAATGCGTTCATGATATCCGAATTTCCTTTTCCGCCGGCACCAATCGCTGCCAGATTCAGTTTGTCACTCGGAGCTGTATAGCCTTTTCCAAGCACGTGCCGGGGCACAATAAAAAAGCCTGCTGCGGCAAGCGTGGTTTGCTTGATGAACTCTCTGCGTTTGTTGGGTCTTTTAGACATATTAATAGATTGTTTACAGGACGCTTAAATTAAGGCTTTTTTCAGTCTCCCTTCACCACAAAATCTTTCAGCCCGTACCAGTTCTCATAATACGCTGAGTATTTGCCGTCTACTTCATGCCGCTTTAGCTTCATGGTAGGTGTAAGCATATTGTTTTCTATGGTCCAGTGGTCGTCGATCAGCACAATCTTCTCGATCTTCTCATGGTGATCCAGCTCACTATTGATGGCCCGAATATGTTGGGCTATTTCTTCTTCCATCCTATTTCTCTCCCTGGCTCTACCGGCATCCGTCAGCGTGATCAGCACAATAGGCTGGGGGAGGGCCGAGCCTGTGATGCACGACATTTCAATGTCAGCATGACTTCCGATCTTCATTTCTATCGGCGAGGGCGCCACGTATTTCCCTTTGCTGGTTTTAAATAAGTCCTTCGTTCTGCCCGTGATCCTTAAATACCCATCCTGATCGATTTCGCCGCGGTCACCGGTACGAAGGAATCCATCTTCTGTAAAAGCTTCTTTTGTCAATTCAGGATCTTTGTAATACCCATCCAGCAGCGCATGATGCTTCACTTGGATCTCGCCGTCTTCCGCGATCCGAATTTCCGTTTCCGGCAATGTATAACCTACATATCCCAGTTTAGCATTGCTCATTAAACTCGCGGTGCTATAACCAAAGTTCTCAGTCATGCCATAACCTTCCGCGATCAGAATGCCAATTTTTCTGTACCAAGCCAACAGGGGCGGCGGCGTTGGAGCCGCAGATGTAAACAGTTTAGTGGTATGTTCAAAGCCAAGACCAGCGCGGATCTTTTTCTTGACAATACCGGAAACAAATGGAATTTTCAATAATATATTGAGTTTCTTCTCAGGCATATGACCAAGGATCCCCTCCTGGAGTTTTTTCCATATCCGATGCACCCCTAAGAAAATAGTAGGCTTAGCGTAGCGGACATTTTCCTGGAATTTCTCAATCGATTCAGTAAAAGAAATTTCTCCGCCGCTGTATAAACAGCCCATCTCCACAAAAAACCGTTCGCCGATATGGGCCATGGGTAAATAGGAAAAAAATCTTTCCTCAGGGGTCAGCTTCAGAAAGTTTACAGCGTGATGGGAAGCAAAACTGAAGTTGCCAATTTTATGCATCACACCTTTCGGTATACCAGTTGATCCGGAAGTATAAATCAGCGTACCAGGCTCACCGGGGTCACGCAAGATGTTACCCTGCAAAGGGTCGTGCTGCCGCACTAATTTCTCCCACTGCAAATATCCTTTCGGACCGTAGTAGGGAAAAGAAATGCACTGCATCGTGGCCGGCACCCCATCTTTCATAGCATCCCAGTTATCCAGTTTACCAACAAAAAGTAATGGTGCATCGCAGTGTTCCAGGATCTGCCTAATGCTGCCTGCAGTAAGGTTCGGATAAAGTGGAACGGATACATGCCC
>JANMHK010000170.1:0-3014 GCA_031375135.1 Sphingobacteriales bacterium
GTTTTGGCAGCCAAGCGAAACGCTTCAACTGGGTGTAACTGCAGGTGTAGGCTTAAACCAGGCAGCCCATAAGAAATACATATCAGTAAGTGGGCAGATTGGATTTGGGAGTAAAAGACATGGAAAAGAAAAAGGCCATTATTAATCTCGGTTGATGCAAAAAGATAATGAACTGGGAATAAATATGCCCCTTATTCCCAGGTTTACTTGATTGGCAATTCTATCTAACCTTGTATTGATAGCAATCACTTGTCAATACTACAACCTTTGTCATATTGTCTATTACTCTAAAATGAATATCAAACGTGGAGCCTGAAGGTACGGCTGACACATTGCGCCATAATATATCCTGGCCGTTTCCTTTGTCATCCGTCATTATAGCATGTGTCATCGTTCCATAGCCAAGTGAAAGCCATGAACTGCTAGTACACTGCCCATCGACGACATTAATAGCATCTACCGCCCGCTGAAGCATGTATGCATGGTTAGGCTTCAGGTGGTGAACTTTGGTGTCTAAGTTGATAATTTTAGTAGCATCAGGGTCCTGGCGAAAATGGATATGTCCTCCGCGGCTTCCCTCGCCACGAAGTACTGCTTCAAGATTAAATTGCGCTGCTCCTGAACTGTTGACTTTTGAGGCAACACTGTTTTCAATATTTAGGAGTGGCGGTTGCGCATCGGGCCTACCAGCTTTTTTACAACTTAGCAGTTGAAAACCTAATAGTAGAATTATCGCTGTTTTAAACCCATCGATCGTGAGTGATTTTGTTTGCATGGTTTTTAATTTTAATGGTTAAAAAATATGGTTGTAGTACCGGGCAGATATATGAACAGGTAAAAAGTCTATGGCAGCTAAATTGTCATCACGAGTTCCTTGCGACCATAAAAAAGACTTATATTTCTAAGGGCGGTGTATTAAACGTAGCATTAAGGCAGAGATATAAACAAACTCACTGAATGGGGTATACAGATAACAAATGAGATCCAAGAGGGCAATTGAGCTTTATTTTATGTACATAAAGTAGTACTCCGGATTATAGTACTTGCAGGATTTGTGGCAACAGGGGCAAATGATTACTCATAATGTAGTCATTTTATATGAAAAAACAGAATAAAGATTGCGGGAACATTGACTCCTTGTACTATCATCTCCCAATCGATTGGTAATCAGAAGAGTATTTAAAACACAACCTTCGCCCACCAACGAAAAGGGGTCGGCAATATTAACCTGGAAGGCAAAGCGGGTCCAATAAAAATCCCAATACATGATGTAAAGTGTTAGTATTAGAGGGGTTTTGTTTGGTATCACTTGGCAAGGAGCCTTTACTCCTTTTCCAGCGGGAAATTTCTGCCAAGTTTTCTCATCATACGCTCCATGGTATCGTTCGCGTCATTTCCGATGGACTCGTTCATTTCTTTATAGAATCTCCAGAGAAGCTCACCGTCTTTACCGTTGTATATTTGCAATGTCAGGGTCCCGCTTCCAGTAGTTGCTGCTCCGCCTAGTAAAATTGATTTTGCTAGAGCTCCACCTTCTGATCCTGTTTTTGAATAATTCCAATTAGATTTTATCACCGCATCCACTCCGAGCAAGGTGGCAATAGAGTCAAGAAGGACAGCTTCTAAATCATCTTTCGTTTTTATGCCTGCTTTTCTCAGGAGCGCATTAGTTCTATCGGGATTTTGTACTGTAGCGGTAAACGACTCCTGCTTTCTGAGTAAATACGTATATAACCCCTGCTGAAACTCAGTACGAGCTTTTTCTTCCTCTTCCTTAATCATCTCGACGGTCATTCCTTTGGGCATCCTCTTGTAGGAGAGGACAATGTTGAACGGCAATACAGCAACTGTTTTGATATTCCTTTTCACCTCGTCCAGGTTGGGTGCTTTGTAAATCTGCTTGTTTGACTCGAACTGAGCGTCAGTTGTCAACGTGCTTAAAATTGATATTAAAATGAACGTGAGGTATTTCATACATGTGCTTTTTTGAATCTGAGTGGGGGTGGCATTCGTGCAACCCTGATAAAACGGAGATTAATGTACGGGATTGTAGTTAACCATTAACGGCAGATTTGCCTTCATTTTAGCTCTCGATCTTTGTCACCGCCAGGCCCAGTTAGCTTAACTCACCCTTCCAACTTCTTCTTGTTTCTCGTTTTTTCGTCCTGACGTTTCTTGCTAAGCATCTTTCTCTAAGCCAATATAAGAAAATTTGAACGGGCAAGCAAGACTTCAAGATCTGTTCGCAAGCATTAGCAACGGCCAGTTGCTTGGCTCAATAGTCTTCTTAATTGTGGTGCTCTTTACGCAGGCTCCGATAGGATCCAATAAAAAAGCCCTGCACTGCGTGCAAGGCTTTGTGACCCTGTCAGGATTATTACATAATCCATTCGCAGTTGCCTTACCCAAAGCCATGCTCGCTTCGCGAGCGGTCTTTTTCATTGTGCTGCTCGCACGAGCAAGCTCGGCTCGCGCACAATAAAAAAGCCCTGCACTGCGTGCAAGGCTTCGTGACCCTGTCAGGATTCAAACCTGAAACCTTCTGATCCGTAGCAATAAATAATAACATATATAATATATAAAAAAACACTATAGATATTTAAAATAGCTGTTAAAAATAGGTATTATAGACAATATAAATATGTATATTAGTTTATAGAAATAAAATATTTTTATAGTTTTGTTGTTAATCTTGTTGTTAATATATGAAAGCTAGATGTTGTCTTTGGTTACATAAATATGGTCCAAAAAAAGATGAGGTAGGGACTTACCCGGTTAAACTCAGGGTCACATTTAAGCGGGAAGTCAAATATTATTATTTGGGACTAAGGCTTACCGATATTCAATTCTCGGGTCTGTTCCTTCAAAAACAACTCAGAAGTCAATATCAAGAGTTATCTCACTATCTAGCTAAGGCAGAAACGATTATCGCTGAGCTCAGAGAGGAATTTGAATGGATCACATTTGAGAACCTGTTTTTTAGCCGGAATAAAGAAAGGAACAATAATCCGGAC
>JANMHK010000195.1:0-1955 GCA_031375135.1 Sphingobacteriales bacterium
CGCTAATTAGCCAATTGTTTAGTCCAGCGCTTTTTCCTGTAATAGCACCAGGATCTGCCTTTCGAGCTCTTTAAGCCTTTTTTCCAGTTCGGGTAGATTTCTGGAAACTGCCTGCGCGCGAAGGGCTGCCGCGTAATTGAAAGCAGGACTTCCCGTTACGGCCAGGGGATACTTGATTGATTTTGTTACGCCACTTTGGGCATTGATCCGTGATCCATCTGCAATGGTGATATGTCCCACGATGCCAACCTGCCCTCCGATCATGACATTTTTACCCACTTTGGTACTTCCACTGACGCCAGACTGTGCGGCGATCACGGTATAACTTCCGATTTCCACGTTATGGGCGATTTGAATAAGGTTATCCAATTTTGCCCCTGAATGAATGATGGTAGAGCCAATGGTTGCCCTGTCAATGGAACAGTTTGACCCGATTTCGACATGATCTTCGATAATGACGTTTCCGATCTGCGGAACTTTTTTATAACTGCCGTCGGACTGGGGGGCAAAGCCGAAGCCATCGCTGCCGATCACCGTTCCTGCATGAATAGTAACGCCCGAGCCGATCTTGCAACCCTGGTAGATCCTGACGCCGGGGTGAAGGATCGTGTTGGGTCCGATCTTTACATCATTCCCAATATAGGCTTGTGGATGTATCTTGACGTTTTCGCCAATTTGGACGTTCTCGCCGATGTAGCTGAAGGCACCCACATAGACATTTTCTCCAATTGAGGCTGAAGCTGCGATGTGTGAAGGTTGTTGAATACCCTTCATCTGTTTAGATACCATTTCCTGGTAAGCACTGAGCAGGTGTGCAAATGAGCTATAGGCATCCGGCACTCTTATAAGTGTTGCAGATAAAGGTTGTTTTAAAACCTGAGCCTCGTTGATGATGATGATGGTGGCCGAAGTAGTGTAGAGGTAGTCCTCGTATTTGGGATTTGCCAGGAATGCGAGCTGGCCTGCTCCGGCTTCTTCTATTTTACCGAATGAACTGACAAGGGCACCGGGATCTCCCTCAATGGCGCCATTAATGATCGTAGCAATTTGAGCAGCACTGAATTGCATAAGTTAATTCTTAAGCTTGTTTTCCTTCACCCGACATAACAAATGTAAAATTTTTTCACGGGCCGCGACAGATTTTCATGGATAAGGGCATTATCCACATCCGAAATATTCTTAACGGAACCGTCCTTGAACAAGATATTTATATGTTCAAACTGAGGATCATAAAGCCTGTTGACGGCCTCACCGGTAAAGGCGAGGTAGCCTGATTCCGCCAGCCCAATCCCTGCTTTTGCCGCTGCAATTTTTTTCTTTTCGTATAAGAGTTCCGGCGCGATTGGTTCCCCCTGTATTTTCACTTTTAGCAACTGCCGGTTCAGAACAGACTTGCAGAGGAATGACAATAGCCTGTCGGGATGCTGGCTCCAGTGTTTTAAGGAGGCAACCACGTCCGTATCATCAAGCAAAGTAAATAATTCAAGATTTTCTTCCATGTTTGCCGAAACAGCCCCGGTGAGGAACAGTGTTAAAGGGCCATTGGTCAATACAGCCTTGTCGCCACGCTGCCCCAATTCCTTCACTCGTTCCAGGATACGTACGAGCATCATCTCTGCACTTAAAACTGTTTTGTGTAAATATACCTGCCAGTACATCAACCGTCTTGCCACCAGGAACTTTTCAATAGAGTAAATGGCTTTTTCTTCCACCATCAGTTCACCCTCGTGCACAGTGAGCATTTTTATAATACGATCGTATCCGATCACACCTTCACTGACTCCGCTGAAAAAGCTGTCCCGGGTTAGGTAATCCATCCTGTCTACATCGAGCTGGCCACTGACCAGCTGATGGAGGAATTTTTTGGGGTAGCGATGAGTAAAAATATCAATGGCCATATCGAGCGCACCGTTGAATTCTTTATTCAACTTTTGCATCAGCATAAGCGAAAGCTC
>JANMHK010000202.1:0-9750 GCA_031375135.1 Sphingobacteriales bacterium
ATTTTGGATTCTATTTTAGAAATAGGGCGGGATTGCTATTGTTGCCTTCGAATAAGTAAAAAACGAATCAACATAGAATCCCGCCGAGAGGCGGGATTTTTTTTTATATGAATAGATCAGCACAACAACAGAAAGCCCCGGCAAGGGTGTCTATCCAGGGATTCGAAGGCTCCTTTCACCAGGTGGCCGCCAGGCAGTATTTCGGTAAGGATGTAGCCGTGATCACCTGCGCCACGTTCAAGGAAGTGATCCGGATTGCTTCTTCAAAGAAAGAAAGCGATGGGGGTTTGATGGCCATAGAGAATTCCATCGCCGGTAGTATTCTTCCCAATTATAATCTGCTGCAGCGCTCGGTGCTTAAGATCACCGGCGAAGTGTATCTGCAGATCAAGCAGAACCTGTTGGTCAACCCGGGTGTGAAGTTGGAAGATATCCGGGAGGTGCATTCCCATCCCATGGCCATTCAGCAATGTCTCGAGTACCTCGACCAGTATCACTGGAAGATGGTGGAAACGGAAGACACGGCCCTGTCCGCCAAAATGGTGCACCAGAAAAAAGCTAAACATGTAGCTGCTATTGCCAGTAAGCTTGCAGCTGATATGTTTGATCTTAACGTAATCGCGCCCAACATCCACACCATGAAAAATAATTATACCCGGTTTCTCGTGTTGCAAAGGGAAGAACAGGTAAAACTGCAGGCTGATGCGAATAAGGCTTCTGTGAATTTTCATACGGACCATTCGCGCGGCAGCCTGGCCAGGGTACTCGGCAAGATCGCAGACGGGGGCATCAACCTCAGCAAACTGCAAAGCTTTCCGATCCCGGGATCAGATTTCAAATACAGCTTTCACGCTGATATGGAGTTTTCAGGAATTGAGCAGTTCAACAAAGTAGTTGAGATCATTAAGCCGCTCACAGCGAGTTTGAAGATATATGGCATTTACAGGAACGGAATGGATAAAAAGAACTGATATGCTGAAGATTAAAACATCTGCCAGGTTAGAAGGGATCGGGGAATATTATTTCTCGCAGAAACTTCGTGAGATCGAGGAGCTGAACAAACAGGGAAAGCAGATCATTAACCTGGGGATCGGAAGCCCCGACCTGCCGCCACATCCCGATGTGATCAAAACCTTGCAGGAGGAAAGTGCAAAGCCTAATGTACATGCCTACCAGAGTTATAAAGGATCTCCTTTACTACGTAAGGCGATGGCAGATTGGTATAAAGACTGGTACTCGGTAGATCTGAACCCCGATACTGAAATTCTTCCGTTGATTGGTAGTAAAGAGGGTATTATGCATATCTGCATGACCTATCTGAACGAAGGGGATGAGGTATTGGTGCCGGACCCGGGATATCCAACTTACCGCAGTGCCGTCAAATTAGCAGGTGGCCGTATCCGTGAGTATATGTTGTTGGAGTCCAATCATTGGTACCCAGATCTGGTAGCTCTGGAAGAACAGGGACTTGAGCACGTGAAAATGATGTGGGTGAATTATCCCCATATGCCTACAGGGCAGTTGCCGGATAAGAAATTGTTTGAGGACCTGGTCGCTTTTGGCAAAAGAAACCGTATCCTTATCTGCCACGATAATCCCTACAGTTTTATATTGAACGATACTCCGATGAGTCTGCTATCGGTCCCCGGCGCGAAAGACGTAGTGATTGAACTGAACTCGATGAGTAAGGCCCAGAATATGGCAGGCTGGCGGGTTGGAATTCTGGCTGGGGCAGCGGAACGCATCAATGAAGTGCTGACTTTCAAAAGTAATATGGACAGTGGAATGTTCCTGCCCGTTCAGCTTGCGGCAGCCAAAGCACTCGGCCTCGGAAAAGACTGGTATGAAAGCCTGAATACGGTTTACCGGGAAAGACGCGATGAGGCCTATACCTTGCTTGATCTGTTGAAATGTGAATACGACAAAGGACAGTCCGGGATGTTTGTATGGGCAAGGATACCATCTTCCTATGCTGATGGATTTGCCCTGAGTGATGAGATCTTATACAATGCTCATGTTTTTATCACGCCCGGCGGGATCTTTGGAACCGCTGGTAAGCGGTATATCCGTGTGAGTTTGTGCAGTCCGAAAGAAAGGATCATGGCCTGCAGGGAGCGCATTGAAAAATACCTTCAACCGTAGAACGAATATATGTCTGACCGAAAAAAAATAGCCATTGTAGGAACGGGACTGATCGGAGGGTCACTCGCTCTCCAGCTCAACGAGAAAGGTCTTGCGGCCACGATCATTGGGGTGGATAGCAACGATGCCCATGCAAAGAAAGCCCTGGAGCTGCATTTGGTAGACGAGATGGCGGATCTTGACAACGCTGTAGCAGCAGCTGATGTGATCATCCTCGCAATTCCTGTAGACACCATCGCGAAGATGTTACCGGGCTTACTCGATAAGATTGACAGGCAAATCCTGATCGACCTGGGCTCTACCAAATCGGCGCTGGTTAATAGCGTGGCAGGACACCCGAAGAGGGGACGCTATGTAGCAGCACACCCCATGTGGGGCACGGAGCACAGTGGACCGGAAGCTGCCGTCAAAGGTGCTTTTGAGAACAAGGCGGTGATTATTTGCAATGCGGCTGATTCTGATCCTGATGCCGTGGAGTGGACGATGAATATGTTCCGGAAGATCGGGATGCATTTGCTGGAGATGAGGGCCGATGACCACGATCTCCATGCGGCCTATGTGAGCCATATCTCACATATTACCTCTTTCGCGCTTGCCAATACGGTGCTTGAGAAAGAACGGGAGGACCAGGCGATCTTTGAAATGGCCAGTGCCGGTTTTGAAAGTACGGTGAGGCTTGCGAAAAGTAATCCCGCTATGTGGGTGCCGATCCTGATGCAGAACCGGGAGAACGTACTGGATGTATTGAATGAACATATCAGCCAGCTCCGGAAATTCAAGAGCTGCCTGGAGAAAGAGAATAATGAGTACCTGAAGGAGTTGATGGATGATGCAAACAGGATAAAGAGGATATTGAAGTAGTGCCTTAAAAACGTGTATTTTTTTAATGATCCCATAGTCAAATTGTCAAATTTTCAAATTACAAAAATGAACTTGTACGAAACTTGGAACAAAAGACCGTTAATCATTTCAGGCCCATGTAGTGCTGAAACAGAAGAGCAGGTTTTGCAAACGGCACAGCAACTGGCAGCAACTGGTAAAGTAGATATGTTACGTGCCGGAATTTGGAAGCCCAGGACCCGCCCTGGTAGTTTTGAAGGCATTGGCACAAAGGGTTTGCCCTGGTTGCAACAGGCCAAGAAACTAACCGGAATGCCCGTTGCTGTTGAAGTGGCTACGCCAAAGCAAGTGGAGGATGCGTTGCATTTTGACGTGGATGTTTTATGGATCGGAGCAAGAACAACGGTTAACCCATTTAGCGTGCAGGATCTCGCAGATTCGCTCCGCGGAGTAGACGTGCCGGTGCTGATCAAGAATCCCATCAATGCAGATCTTGAACTGTGGACGGGTGCTGTGGAGCGTGTGGCTAAGGCAGGTGTTAAACAAATTGGCCTGATCCACCGTGGATTCGCAGCCTATGGTAATACAGAATACCGAAATGCACCGATGTGGCACCTGGTGATTGAAATGAAAAGACGCAATCCCGAAATGATGATGATCAACGATCCTTCTCATATTTGTGGCCGCCGGGATATTCTGATGGACGTTGCGCAGAAAGCTATAGACCTTGATTTCGATGGTCTGATGATTGAAAGCCATATCGATCCGGACAATGCATGGAGCGATGCGAAGCAACAAGTCACGCCGGCCCGTCTTGCAGAAATGTTGAGTGAGATCATTTGGCGGAAAGAAGACGTACCGAACGAAAGTTTCCATGCTGCCCTTGATAAACTCCGTGAGCAGATCAATCATGTGGATGACGAACTGATCCTGTTATTGGGCCAGCGGATGAAGATTGCGGAGCAGATCGGCACTTATAAAAAAAATAACGATGTGACTATCCTGCAGACCAACCGTTGGAACGATATCTTGGAAAGGGCTTTTCAAAAGGCCGACAAATTGAATTTGAGTCGTGAGTTCATCACCAAATATCTCGATGCCGTTCATATGGAATCGATCAACAGGCAGAACAAGATCATGAATTCATAATATGCACGAGAACAGGGTCTATCTTTTCATACATGCCATTTTCGAAGTGGGGGAAAGCAAACCATTGCTAAAGCCTTCGCTGAGAGCCGTGTTTTTTGCGTGGCTGAAAAAGCATTCAAATGAAAAGGGGATCCGGATCCTAGCCATCGGTGGCGGCACAGAGCACGTTCATGTGCTGCTACAACTCCACCCTGCCCAGAACCTGCTGCAGGTGGTCAAGCAGATCAAGGAAGAAGCCCTGAACTTTATCAATGAATCGAAATTCCTTCAGGAAGATTTCACGTGGGCTTCAGACTACACTGCTTTTACCGTGAGTCCGAGTGCCTATGCCCAGACTCTGGAATATATCAGCAAACAGGACGAGTATCATCAGACCAGATCCTTTGCCCAGGAAATGGAACTGATCAATAAAACCAGAATCAATCCAAATGAATCCTGACACGTTTACATTTTCAAAAAAGAGCGTCGACTATCATTTTTCTGCTTCCCTGAAACAGCTGGGTAAGCTGGCCGATAAGAAAAATGCTGTGGTGATCACCGACGATCATGTGTTTGATGCCCATAAAGATAAATTCAAGGGTTGGAATGTCATCAGCCTCAAGCCCGGCGAAGCCTATAAGGTGCAGGCCACGGTAGACTCGGTGATCGATACGTTGATCCAGATGCAGGCCGATAGAAATACGACGCTGATCGGTGTTGGCGGTGGCGTCATCACAGATCTTACCGGCTATATCGCATCTGTCTATATGCGCGGTATCAATTTCGGTTTCGTGCCTACATCCCTGCTCGCCATGGTGGATGCTTCGATCGGGGGCAAAAACGGCATTGATGTGGGTGAATACAAAAACATGGTAGGTGTAATCAGGCAACCTTCCTTCCTGCTTTATGATATTTCATTGCTTGACACACTGCCCCACACAAACTGGTCAGATGGATTTGCAGAGATCATTAAACATGCCTGTATACTCGACGCTCCTGCATTCAGGATGCTGGAACAGGAGGATATTCCCAGCATCAGAAAAAATAAAGAACTGCTTTCGCTCATCATCAAAAGAAATGCTTTGCTGAAGACGAAGCTGGTGCAGAAAGATGAGTTTGAAAAAGGCGACCGCAAGCTATTGAACTATGGTCATACCCTCGGGCATGCCCTCGAAACACAATATGAATTGTCTCATGGCCAGGCGATCTCTCTGGGCATGGTTTATGCCGGCCGCCTGTCCGAGCAATTGCTGGGTTTCCCCGAAACCGAGAGAGTCTCGTCTCTGCTGGAGCAATACGGATTGCCGATAGCAGCTGCTTTCAAAATGGACAAAGTATTGGCCATCCTGAAGATGGATAAGAAAAGGGTGAGCAAACACATGAATTATGTGCTGCTTGAAAAAATAGGCAAGGCCGTTGTTCATCCCATTGAATTGAAAAAACTGGACATGCTCCTGAAAAAGTTAGCATAGTATGAGGATTCAAGTAGTTCCTTCCAAGTTAAAAGGCAGTGTAGAATCGCCGGCCTCAAAAAGCTCTATGCAGCGTGCGTTGGCGGCTTCTTTGTTGAGAAAAGGCCGCACGACCATCCATAACCCGGGTACCAGCAACGACGATCGCGCGGCCCTGGAGAATATTCAGAAGCTGGGAGCCGTTGTAAAAATGGAAACTGGCCCTGATCTCATGATCGTGGAAAGTGAAGGCGTTCGGCCGGTTAATCATGTGCTGGACTGCGGTGAGAGTGGATTAGGTATACGTATGTTTACACCCATCGCCGCCATGAGTGCAGAAGAACTAACGATAACGGGTAGTGGCAGTTTGAAGGCCCGGCCCATGAATTTCTTTGACGAAATTTTTCCAGCGCTTGGCATTGAGATCAAATCAGATGAAGGCAGGCTGCCGATGGTGATCAGGGGCCCGTTAAAGCCCGGCAACATCGAAGTGGATGGATCTTTAAGCTCGCAGTTCCTGACTGGCCTGTTGATGGCCTTTGCGGCCTCTGGGGCAAAAGACGTGACCATTGTGGTCAGGGATCTGAAAAGCAAACCTTATATAGACCTCACCTTGAAAGTGTTGAAGGATTTTGGGTGGACAATACATCATAACAACTACAAAACGTTTTATTTTCCCGGGAATGACGAACTTCCGAAGCGGAATGTGGATTACCGTGTGGAAGGCGATTGGAGCGGGGCAGCTTTCCTGTTAGTAGCTGGTGCACTTGCCGGGGACATCACGGTGACTGGTCTTGATCCTGATTCTACCCAGGCGGATAAAGAAGTACTTGAAGCCTTGGACTCAGCAGGGGTTAGTATGGAGATCGATAAGGAGAAAATATTAGTAAGAAAAAGCCTCTTGAAAGCGTTTGATTTCGATGCTACTGAATGTCCCGATCTGTTTCCGCCCCTGGTAGCCCTGGCAGCTTGTTGTGACGGCACTACGGTCATTTCTGGTGCAAGCAGGTTGACGCATAAGGAAAGCAATCGGGCCCTAACTTTACAGGCGGAGTTTGGAAAGATGGGGGTAGTGATCTCGTTAGACGGTGATCAGATGATGATTGAAGGCCGGGAAACATTGAAACAAGCGTCAACTCATTCACATCATGATCATCGAATAGCTATGGCCTGTGCGATTGCTGCATTAAGGGCAGATGGTCCGGTCACTATTGAAGAGGCCGAGGCGATCAACAAATCCTATCCTGATTTCTATGATGATATCAGGTCGATTGGAGCAGAAATACAATAAATAAAACAAGATGAATTCATTTGGCAGGATCTTCAGGGTGAGCATTTTCGGAGAATCGCATGGCGAATCCGTTGGTGTAAATATCGATGGCTGTCCTGCTGGACTTCCACTTACTGTGGAAGATTTTGTGGAGGATATTGAAAGAAGAAAAGGCGGAAAGCAAAAAGGGACCACCCCGCGACAGGAAGAAGATCTGCCCATTTTTAAAAGCGGGATCTTCAACGATAAAACAACCGGTGCACCGATCACGATCATTTTTGAGAACAAGAATACAAGGTCGGGCGATTATGATAAACTGCGCGCCGTACCCCGGCCCGGACATGCTGATTTTACTGCGCACCAGAAATATGGTGGCTATGAAGATTACAGGGGCGGTGGACATTTCAGCGGCCGCCTCACCTTGCCCCTGGTCGCTGCCGGCGTGATCGCAAAGAAATTACTCGCAGGCATCTCTATATCCTCCTATATCAAGGAAGTGGGCGGGGAGTCCAATGTTGAAGCTGGGCTGCAAAAAGCCATTGATGTGAAAGATTCAGTAGGCGGTATTGTGGAGTGCCATGTCAGCGGACTTCCACACGGACTCGGCGAACCATTTTTTGATTCAGTAGAATCGTTACTGGCCCATGCTGCCTTTGCCATTCCCGCGGTCCGCGGTGTTGAATTTGGAACAGGTTTCAAAGCAGCTGCGATGTTTGGGATTGAACATAATGATGCGATCGAAGATATGAATGGCCATACCCGTACCAACCATGCCGGTGGCGTGGTTGGCGGTATCAGTAACGGAAATGAACTGGTCTACCGCTTAGCCATCAAGCCAACTTCATCTACGCCAAAAGAACAGGTCACGCTCAATTGGGAAACCGGCGAGATGGAGAGCTTCTCCGTTAAAGGTCGTCATGATCTCTGCATTGCACTCCGGGTTCCACCAGTTATGGAAGCGGTTACAGCCTTTGTACTGGCTGATCTGATGATGCTGGAACAACGTTTAGAAAGAGTGATCAATCAGTCTTGATCATTAAAAAATTCCATTGCTTACAAAGGCGATCTTTTTGCTATCGGGCGACCATGACGGCACGTTGATGGATCCTTGTCCACCGTACAGATAAGCGATCACTTTTGAATCACCTCCATTTACTGAAATCATGCGCAAGTAAACCCGTTGATAAAAGGGATGTTTATCCGCAGGCAGTTCAGGTGGGAACGAGAGATATACCAGCCATTTATTATCGGGGGATACATGTGGGAACCAATTGTTCATATCATCAAACGTGATCTGTGTTTGGTTTTTCCCATCAGGATCCATTCTCCAAACCTGCATGCGGCCCGTTCTTGTAGAACAGAAATAAATATAGTTTCCATCGGGCGAATATTCCGAGCCATCGTCCAGCCCTTTGGTTTTTGTCAGCTGAATTTCCTGACCACCCGCTACGGGAATCTTATAAATATCATAATCCCCATTTCGTTCGCCGGTGTAGAGGAGGTATTTATTGTCCGGGGACCAGCCATGTAAATAGGAGGGGCTTTTCTCAGTCACTTTTTTAGGAACTCCGCCTTCAATGGGCACTGTATAAACAACCGATTGATTTTTTGCTTCAGGCGGTTGATGGCTGATACCAATTTGTTTGCCATCGAAACTGAGTACGTGGTCATTATTGTTCTTTTGTGCAAAATCAGTATTTAATTCAGATGCTTTTCTGGTGTTCAGATCAAAGTTGTACAATTTCCCACTGGCATTGTAGATCAGTGTTTTTCCATCCGGGGTCCAGTTAGGCGCCTGAAAGGATCCACTCGAACTGGCTACTACCTGGCGGGTGCCCGTAGTCACATCCATGAGTTCAAGAGCGCTGCCAATATATTTTCGATATTGCACCAGGCTGTCAGGTGCGGTATTAAAAACCCGCGTATTGGAGAACTCTGCTTCTTCCAGGAATTTATTACTGTGCGAGCAAATGAAAAGTCCCGCCAACAAATCAGTACCCAGGTCTATGCTGTCAATCTTGTTGACCTGGTATAGTTCTCCAAAGTGAGCAACAGACATGGTGTAGGTATTGCCTTTCTTTTCCAATTGCAAAACATCAGGTCCGGTGATGGTGAATTTAATTTCCTTCATGATGCCACCCGGAGTGGCCCGGTATTGCAGGGAAGTGAGGCCATCGCCATGTACCGTGCAACTCACTACGGGGGAGTTGGTGGCGGTGGAACTTCTGATCATGATGCCGGTTTTACGGTGGTTCTCATGGCCTTTCTCTGTGAATCTGAATTGGGTCTGCAGGATGAAGTCGCCACTCATCTTCTTGCTTAGCAAAGAAAAACTATCGGTCCCGAACCAGATATTCGAGCCCGATCCGGTTAAGCGATAAGTCTGTGATGGTTCGTGATAACTGGCAGAGCCGGCTAAATTGGGAGAACCGATATCAGTGAACTGATCAAAGGAACCGATCCTAGCTCCTGGTATTTGCGCATTTAGGTCCGTCAGCATAAACAGGCTTAGAAAAATGAACATGTGGGCAAATCTCTTATGGCGTTGCATCTCGTTATTTTAAAATTTGATTGTCAATTTAACGTTATTCCTTCCCCAACCTGAAGGATTTTATATGGGAGTTTGGCATCCCCGGCTTTTGCGGCAAATTCAAGGGGATTCGCGGTGTTAAAACTGAACATATCATAGTGGCAGGGGATGGTCAGCTTCGCGCCGATCTTTTGGCCAAGCAGTATCGCTTCGTCAATAGACAGGTTTCCTGCAACACCTCGCGACGGATCATTGCCGTTAATGGGAAGCAGCGCGAGATCAAGTTGAAAGGGTGTCAAAAGTTCTACCATACCCGGAAATAGAAGTGTATCTCCACTATGGTAAATTCGTTTTCCGCCGATCTCGATCACATAGCCCATATACAGGCA
>JANMHK010000216.1:0-3085 GCA_031375135.1 Sphingobacteriales bacterium
GCGCCCCCAATGGCCTGGGTGCCGTGGCAGAATATCAACGCTTGAAAAAACTCGCACCCGAAGGATTTGTTCTAAAAACCAGTGTGCCCGGTCCTTACACTTTAAGTGGAAGACTTTTGCCAAACCGCGAATACAAAGACCGCTTTGAAATCACTGAAGCCCTTCTTCCTTTGGTCCGCAAAGAATTGGAAGACCTTGTTGCTGCAGGATGCGAAGAGATCACCGTAGACGAACCTTCCATGAGTTGCTATGCTTATAAAGAAGACACAAAAAGGTTCGTACACATTTTTAATAGCACGGTAAAACCGATTGTCGGAAAATGCCGTTTATCAACCCATCTTTGTTTTGGCAATTTTAAAGGTAGGCCCGTAGGTTACCGTAGCCTAAAACCCATGCTGCCTGATTTTCTCAACATGACAGTAGACGAGATCCATATTGAAATGGCCAACCGTGAATTTGCAGAGGTTGAACTGCTTGCCCATTTTGCTGAAAAAATGAATGTGGCCGTTGGCATCATCGATGTCAAGAATTACTATATCGAAACGGTAGAAGATGTCAGGGAACGAATTAAGAAATGCCTGCAATACGTGCCGATCGAAAAACTATCGGTGGCGCCTGACTGCGGACTTTCCCAAACTGCCCGCTGGGCATCCAGGAAGAAACTGGAGAACATGGTGAAAGGCGCGAAGTCGTTCTAATTATTTCAGTCCGCCTGAGACATCCTTTCGATGGCAATTGCCCGCTTCATTCAGTTCCTATTTATTGATCTTACCCGCGTAGTCTTTGATCATGCGGATCGTACTGCTGTCCGTATCAAAGATGGAGTACCAACCCTGTGCCTCGTGTGGGGGATCACCAATAAATTCATCTCCCAATTTCCACATGCCTTTAGGAACTCTGGGCCGGCCTTCACCACCCCATGCCCAGAAGTTAACACCGGCCATGGCCGATCCCGGAACTGACATTTCTTTCAATACAATATCAAACACGGCTGCATAATATTTGTCGCGGACCGTTACCGGGGTTCCGGCAGCGTGATTGTTGGTATCTCTCGAAATTCCATATTCTTCCAGGACCAAAGGTTTTCCCAGTGGCGCTGCTTTTTCCAGCTGCCCACGGGTATAGGTTCTGGCAAATTCAATGGAAGGCCCGTAAGTGGAATCAGCTTTATAAGGATCGTAAAAGGCCCAGTTCTGCACCCAAAGATGGATGGTGGCGTAGTCGATGTTCTTAAAATTGTGATCCTTGAATACGTCAGTTGCCGCAAAAGGGCCGGATGTGTTGCCTTCACTGCCCGTGGTGATCAGATGATTGGCATCCATGCTCCTGATCAGGTCAGATGTGCTTTCCACCCATTTGTAAAATGCAGCCTGATTATCCACTGCCCGCGGCTCATTGGCGAGTTCCCAGCTCATGATCGTTGGGTCCTCACGGTATAGTATACCCGAAATCGAATTCTTCCTGCTAATGATAACACGAAGATGATCATTGAACATCTTCATAGCCTTTTCATTGCTGTAAAATGAAGCTGCAAATCGCTGGTACTCATCCCAGTTGCCGCCCGGCGCGGATGGATTGGGAATGGTATCTGCTGCTCCTGCCCAAACCAGGTACTGCCCCATACCCCCGCTCCAGTTCCAGAAATTATTCATACACATCACGGCGAGCATATCCCTTTTGGCCATTTCTGCCAGCAGGAAATCCAATCCCTCCAACACATCGGGATTATATTTTCCGGGCGAGGTCTGCAACGAAGGCAGCATTCGATACCCTTCTGTATCTGGTCCCTCAGATCCACCCATCACCCTTAAATTTTTTACGCCCATTGCAGCAAGCCGGTCTAGTTCGCGGATCAGTCGTTCCCGATCACCACCGGGCCCTTTCGAACCCAGATTCAGTCCATACCAGAAATTGGTACCCATGAAGGTGTAGGGCTTTCCATGGCGAAGGAAAGCGCTCTTAGACGTTTTTACAAAATCAGGCGCTGCTTTTTTGACGCCGCAAGAACACCAAGAAACTAATGCGCAAAAGGACAAAACAAATAGACGGTTCATATTCAGGGATTCTGCTCAAATGTAATGAAACCATTAGCTTTAATGCATGGAACTGATTCCCGCTTTCCAAAAAGATCAAGCATTTCTTAATGATGTGATGGCCCATCAGCATGATGAGTCCAGTGTAAGGCTCTGGTGGCTGGGACAAAGCGGCTACCTGATCCACCATAAGGAAACTTATGTACTCATCGACCCCTATCTTTCGGACTCCCTCACCAGGAAATATGCGGAGACCCAAAAACCACATACCAGGATGAGTGAACTAGTGATCACGCCCGACAAACTCAGCTTCATAGATATGGTCAGCAGCAGCCATAATCATACAGATCATCTTGACGGTGATACCCTGATCGCCCTGATCAAGGCGAACCCATCCATGCGTATGCTGATCCCCGAAGCCAATCGCAAATTTGTAATCGAACGCATTCAAATGCCCCTTGAATATCCGGTAGGACTGAATGCAGGACAATCAGTTGAAATCAAAGGGGTAACATTTCACGGTATACCTGCCGCCCATAATGAACTTGATCAAGATGAACAGGGAAACTGCCTGTATATGGGCTATGTGATCGAGATCGGCGGAAAACGAATTTACCATAGTGGCGATACACTTCTATTTCCGGGTATGGTTGAACTTTTGGCACCGTTTCAAATTGATCTCGCGCTGCTTCCTATTAACGGTAATGATCCTTCGCGAGGTGTTGCAGGAAATCTTTCTATTGACGAAGCCATTCTGCTTGGCCAAAAGATCGGCGCGAAGCTGACCATCCCGTGCCACTATGATATGTTTAGTTTTAACACCGCGAATCCCCTTGAATTTGCTGCAAAAGCCGGGGATGTCAAACTCCCATATAAAATACTTCAGGTTGGGGAAGGAATAACGTTAAATTGACAATCAAATTTTAAAATAAGGAGATGCTACGCCATAAGAGATTTGCCCACCTGTTCATTTTTCTAAGCCTGTTTATGCTGACAGACCTAAATGCGCAAATACCAGGAGCTAGGATCGGTTCCTTTGATCAGTTCACTGA
>JANMHK010000218.1:0-3478 GCA_031375135.1 Sphingobacteriales bacterium
CCCAGCCAATGATCCACGCCACCATCTCACCAAAAGTGACATACGAATAGGTATAGGCACTACCGGACACGGGCACACGAGATGCAAATTCCGCATAACATAAAGCGGTAAAGCCGCAAGTGACCGCCGTAATAAGGAAAAGAAAAATTACGCCGGGGCCGCCGTTGAACGCTGCCGCGCCAATGGTCGAAAATATTCCTGCCCCGATCACGGCAGCCACGCCCATAAAAGTAAGGTCCTTTACGCCCAACACTTTATTCATTCCGCCCGGCTGGTGTCCGTCGCCAATACCCTCACTGGATTCTTCCATGATGGCCTGTATGGGTTTCCTTCTGAATACGGAATTCGATCTATTGCTCATGTTGAAATGTCTTTATTTATCCCTTTGGACAAGGTAATGTGCAAGTCTTCGCAAGGGTTCTTTTCGAATGCTCAAGACCGCTATATCTTCCAGGCGGCTGAAAGCAGAATTAAGGTACTGATCTTTTAATTCCATCGCCCATTCGTCGATCCCTGAAGCCTTAAAAATAGCAAGAACGCTCTCCACTTTATCCGGCGGATTTTCGGTCATCAACTGTTTCAGCGCCCTTCGGTCTGCTTCTGACGCGGTCTCCAGGGCGTGGATCATCAGGAAGGTTTTTTTATTGGCAAGGATATCACCCCCAACCTGCTTACCAAATTTTTCCGGATCCCCGAATGCATCAAGGTAATCGTCCTGGACCTGGAAGGCAATTCCCAGGGTTCGTCCGAATTCATAGAGCAGTTGCTGGTTTCCCTCCCCGGCTCCGCCAAGCATGGCACCCATGCGCAGACTGGCGGCGAGTAAGACCGATGTTTTCAGGCTGATCATGTTCAGGTATTCCGGGAGCCCGGGCAGTTCCATCTTTTCAAAATCCATATCCAACTGTTGCCCTTCACAAACTTCTTTCGCCGTTTTGTTAAACAGCGTCATGATCTTTTGGGTATATCGGCTATGCACTTTGTTTAGCTCTTCATAAGCTACTACCAACATCACGTCTCCGCTTAAAAGAGCTGTTGCCTCCCCATGAAGCGAATGTACAGTTGGTTTGCCCCGCCTTAATGGCGCCTTGTCCATGATATCATCATGTATCAGGGTGAAATTGTGAAACAGTTCAACAGCCGATGCCACATGAAAGGCATCAGGTATGATTTCATCAAATAATTCATTGCCCATCAGGCAAAGGACAGGCCGAATTCTTTTTCCGCCCAGGCCCAGAAAATATTCTGAGGGGTCGTATAAACTTGCTGGATTCTCCGGAAAATGCCTGTGAGAAAAATGCTTGTCGAATTGTTGTTGTAGCTCCTCGAATTGATGCATGCTAAAAATCGGTTCTTAAGAAAAATATATTCTACTTTTTCCCTTTTGATTTCTTTGGTTTTCGCTCTTTGTCATTTGATTCTTCTGTTTCTTCTACATACAGCACCCATTCATAGTCCAACTGGCGTTTAGCGAGGTTGGCCGAAACTAATTTTACCCTGACCTTGTCGCCCATTCTGAAGCTTCGTCCACTCCTGCGGCCAACAAGGGCATACTCCGTATCTACATGCCTGAAATCGTCGTAGTCAAGCAGACTCTGCACACTGACCAGACCTTCGCATTTATGGGCCACGGTTTCTGCCCAGAAGCCAAAACTGGCAACACCACTGATCACTGCATCAAATTCTTCACCCAGGAATTGTTTCATGTATTCCACCTGCTTGTACTTGTTGGAAGCCCGTTCTGTTTCCATCGCTGCCCTTTCCCGCTCGCTACAGTGCCTGCATTTGTCTTCCAGCTTCTTATCGATCTTCGGTTTTTCAGCCAGTACCTGGGCCAGTATCCGGTGAACCATGACATCGGGATAACGCCGGATCGGTGAAGTAAAATGGCAGTAGTGTTCAAAGGCCAGACCATAGTGGCCTATGTTTTCTACCGTGTAAATCGCTTTTGCCATGGTTCTGATGCCCAGTTGTTCAAGCACGTGCTGCTCTGGCTTCCCCTTTACTTTATGGAGCATTTCGTTGAATGAACGCGCTATGCCTTCAGGACTACTGGTTTCAAAATGATGGCCGTATTTCTTTGCAAATTCAATAAAGGGTGTCAACTTATCTGTGTCTGGTTGATCATGCACCCGGTAAGGAAATGGAATGGCTTTTTTATTGACCTTGATTTTCGAAACGGTCTCAGCAACGGTTCTATTGGCTAACAACATGAATTCTTCCACCAGCTGATGCGATTCTTTACTTTCTTTAACCACGATGCCAATTGGCTTTCCGTCTTCATCCAATTTAAATCTGACTTCGGTAGAAGAAAAATTAATGGCCCCGGATTTAAAGCGTTGTTTTCTAAAATGCTGGGCCAGCTGATTCAGTAACAATACTTCGTCGTGATACAAGCCTTTTTCCGATTCAATGATCTCCTGTACATTTTCATAGGTGAAACGGTGGTTGGAATGGATCACAGTTCTTCCTATCCAATGCTGTTTCACTTCGCCTTTTGCAGTGATCTGGAAAACGCAGGAAAACGTCAGCTTATCTTCATGAGGTCTCAACGAACAAAGTTCATTGGATATGCGCTCCGGAAGCATAGGCAGCACCCTGTCTGGCAGATAAACTGAAGTGGCGCGATCAAATGCTTCTTCATCAAGTACACTTCCTTCTTCCAGGTAATGACTCACGTCAGCAATGTGTACCCCAATTTCATAGTTCCCTGTTTTCAGTTTGCGGATACTGATGGCATCGTCAAAATCTCTGGCGTCCACGGGGTCTATAGTAAAAGTGAGGATATCTCGCATATCCTTACGCAGCGCAATCTCTTCTTTACCAATAATGTCGGGCAGACGAAGTGCCTGCTCCATAGCCTCATCAGAAAAATTAAGTGCAAAGCCATTCTCCACCAGAAGTTCTTTCATGGCCATATCGTTGGTATCCTTATCATTTAGCACGCTGACCACTACCCCTTTTGGATTTTTGTCATCCTTTCCCCAACCCGTCATTCGTACTACTACCCGTTCTCCATCTTTAGCGTTGTTGAAGCCAGAGGTAGGTATATAAAAATCCGGGATCTTGCGGGCGGTTTCAGGAATAAAAAAAGCGAAGTCTTTATTCACCTCTATGGTGCCGATGAATTCTGTTTGTTTGCGTTCCAGTACTTCCACAACAACTCCCTCAGATCGATTATTCCGCTCCCTGAGCACGTTGACCCTTACCTTATCACCATGGAAAGCCCTGTTCAGGTCGGAGGGTTTTACCAATACGTCTTTCTGTATGTTTTCAACGATAACAAATCCCATTCCCGAGCGGGTGATGTCCAGGGTGCCGGTATATGTTTTGGCAGGAGATTGTTTCTGTTCAGATCTTTTGTCTTTTCGTTCTTTATGATCCTTTCGCCCCATATGTTCTATTATTTACCAAACTTGCTAATGAAATTACTGATTAATCCGCGAAACTCATTTTCCCTCCCAAAAAGAAAACTCAC
>JANMHK010000314.1:0-2786 GCA_031375135.1 Sphingobacteriales bacterium
GCGGTATTGTTATTGGTCCAAGAATAAGAGACATTAGAAACAACCGCGAAGTTGGCGGTGGTGGTATTGCCCACACACTTGACCTGGTCAGCGGGATCGGTCATGGTGACCGTTGGGTTGATCGTGACACTAACCGCGGCAGAAGGATCACTCCCGCAACCATTGGACACCACGACGTAGTAGCTACCACTTACGGTAGCGGTATAAGTAGAAGTGGATGCACCGGCGATAGGCGTATTGTTGCCAACTGTATACCATTCGTATGTAAACGGAGCGGTCCCAGTTGGCGTAGTAGTTAATGTAACAGACTCACCACTACATTTTGTACCTCCAGTAAGTTCACTCGCAACAGGAGCGACACAGCATTTATTTCCGGATTGACTAATGGGAGTTAATGTACACCCTGTTGTTACCGGTTCCACTTGGAAGCTATAATCTGCCGCTAAGGGGTACCTAATACAAACATCATAGGTAACGGCTTTTGAATTTATAGAGGCAGCATTCCCAAATACCAGAGTTGGTTCCGTTGTTGTGGTTACGGTAGAAACTACAACATTTCCGCCAGCGTCATATCCAGTATAGACAAATCGTGTTGCTTGATTTGGCGATACATTGAGGTCGTTGATCTTAAAAGAACCATTGGCGCCATTCAATTTAAAACATACATCGTAAAAGCCTGTAGCGGCTGAACAATTTTGTGTGGCATTCTTTATCTCTACAAAACAGGGAGCTACAGTTCCGTCACCGCAACCATATCTGGCTTTAAAAGTTACATTGTCTCCCTGTCCGAAGTTCTGATTGTCGTTCCTCCAGATGGCTAAATAGTAATTTGCAGGATCTGAAAATGAGGGAACGGTAATATTTACCCAACCGTTTGAAGTTATACCACATTCAACATAGGTAAGGCTTGAGCAATTTCCCGACAAACGTTCAAGAGTCCCTCCGTAGGTATTGCCTATTGGATCTACGCCAGCCTGGCTGGTATTGGAATAGTAGAGTGCCCAGCTATAATCACCTCCTTGTAATTGATATTGGAATGTGCCGGCAAAAGGCCTTACGTCAAAATTCAGCCAGACAATATCTTGGTCTGTCACGGGGCCATTTCTTGGTAAACGGACAGGAGGGATATTGTCTGTCGGGTCTCCATCCGGATTAAAGCAAGTAGCGGTTAATGTAATGTTGAATACTGACGAGTTGTACTTTGTCTTGTACGCCTCTAAGGCGTTCTCTGTACTGGCGGATGATCCGCAGCTTATTATACCCTTAGGCAAATCTCCTTTATCATTAATTGTTCCATCCGCATTCCAACTTGAACCTTCCTTCCACCTGTGGGCACCACAGGGACCCGAAGGTCTAGTTTGGCTCTCCACACTTAATGAAAGGAACGAAGCGACAATCAAGAATAAAGCAGATGCCGCAAAAAAGGAATGTCTTCTCAGATAAGGGTTGTATAAATACATAGCTCAGCAGTTTAGGTTATACGTAAAATGAACAATGAAACCGGGCGGTTTTGTAAAGGATGGATGGATTGAATAAATTCAAGAATAATCCCAGGATCGATTGGAATCAAACTTCAAAAATTTTTTTTGTGGACGAATCAGAGGGTACCCCAGGATGGGGAAAGGAAGGTGTTGATAGGAATGGAGATTAGCAACTCAGTACTGTTGGTGTTTGCAGTATTGGAGCATAAACATAATACATGGTAATGACACTCAGAAGCTTATTCCTTAAAAGAAATGTTTCAGGTCATAAAACAGATTACATTTTATTCCAAAACCATTGTTAATCATAGAGATATATATTCATTTGCCTGAAAGAAAATCTGCACATATTGTCTTTGTGCAAATTGCCGGTTGGTTAAATATCTCATATGAGCCATATTTAGTGCGCCATAGGTCGATGCTAACTTCGACTTTCCCGCTCCTTCAACTGCTTGATCTTGTCGAGCGCACCAGCCACCACGTCGCACATGACAATATATAAGGTGCCCTTGGAGTGGTTTTCATAAATGAACTCCAATGCCTGGTCCTCATTGGGGATGACCATCGTGGGAAGATCTGGATTCACCGATTTAATCCCGCGCTGCAGTAGCTCAATAATCTCATCCGCCGTGCGTCCGCGCAGATTCTTGTCACATCGAATGATGATCTCGTCGAAATGTTTGGCCGAAATTGAACCCAGCTCCATAATATCTTCATCCCTTCTATCTCCGGTTCCACTGATCACACCCACTTTTTTGGGATAGTCTAATTTGGAAACAAAATCGCAAAGCAGGTTCAGGCCATGCGGATTATGGGCAAAATCCGCGAGGAAAGTGAAGTCCTTAAAATGAAAAAAGTTCAGGCGCCCCGGCGTTTGGAGGGGCGATGGCACAAAACTCAGCAAAGCGGCCCTTATATCTTCTATGGTAATATCCCGATACAGATAAGTGGCCATAATTGCAGGAAGACAATTTGCAATATTGTGCACGGCCTTGCCTTCGAAGGTGAGCGGAATGTCTTTCACTGCCATCACCCTCACTTTCCAGGTTCCCTTGAGCAGGCTGATAAAGCCATTCTCAAATACCGTGGCAAGCCCACCGTTCCGGCAGTGTTCTTTGATCCTGGGGTTGTCTTCATTCATACTAAACAAAGCCACATTGCATTTCAGGTTTCCTTTCATGGCATACACCAGATCATCATCGGCATTCAGGATCGCATAACCGTGTGGAAACACCGTTTCAGGTACAACGGCTTTTACCTTGGCCATCTGTTCCACGGAGTTTATACCGCCGAGGCCAATATGAT
>JANMHK010000305.1:0-5502 GCA_031375135.1 Sphingobacteriales bacterium
TGGTATTGGAGAAACATGGTAAATTAATCAACAACGAAGGCTTTCTCGCTTCCCGGTCGCAGGCAACCCGATCGCAGTGGCACAACAAATTGCTGGTTATTGAGAAGCTGAACGTACTTATAAACCACGCGCTGGAAAAAAAGAAAGCCCGGATATCCACCATGCCCACTAAACAATCAAAGGAGAACAGGATCTCTTTCAAAAAAAGACGATCTGACGTTAAGGACATGAGAAAAAAAGTTCGCCGTTAATAAAGTGGTAAACCCTTGAAAAAACAATTCTCCATATTATTAGCTTGTCTGTTTTTCTGCAGTATTCTGATCATGGATGCCTGCAAGAAAACGGATATTGCCTATTTCACAAAGCCAATTGCAATACCCGTTCCGACGGGGTTTCCGGCCCTCGCCGATACCTATAAAAACAATCCCATCACCCAAGAAGGATTTGAATTAGGACAAGCGTTTTGGCGGACCTTAGTCTTTTTTCCCGCCACCTCTTTTTTCCAACAAACCTGCCAGAGCTGATTTTTTACTTTCCAACTCAGCCGCTGCATTGCTCAGATCCTTTGAATTCCTGTCAATGTCTTTATTGATATCATCGAGCTTCCTCTGGAGTTTTGACTGATCTTCCTGCAGGCTGGCCAGTTTTTTCTCTGCCTTCTTAACCTCGTCTTCCTGTCTCCCCTTGACCACACCAAAATCGTGGTCGTCCAGATGAGGAACAACACTTGCCAGAATCACTGCTCCTCCCGCTGCCGCGCCGGCCAGGTCTACATGTGAAGAGGTTCTGTTAGCAATGTCTTCGCCAGGCTCTGCAATGATCATGTACACTTTACACTCATTTCTACCATCTTTTTCAACCTTGTAATACACATCCTGCGTCTTTCCACCCAGCATGTCCACCGGGATATTCCTGGCTTCCCAGAACCCGTTCTTTTCTTTAACCTTCACCCCTTTTTTGGCAGCTAGATCCTTGAGGCCGTCTTCAACTTCCCCAGCTGGATAAGGGATATCGAAAACTGTTGCATCCTGCTCTACCTTCTGATACTTGACTTTTCCGGGGTATTGCCTCGAAGTCTTCTGCGCATCAGCATGAAGGCCCAAAAAAGTAAAGGCCAGGAATATTAAAAAAAACTGTCTCATACAAATATCATTTTTAGACGGGCAAAGTACACTTTCAACCTTTTCCCAGACAGAAAGATTTGTCCAGTATTCAACAAATGAGCGGCAATTTTTCGAAAATGAAACAAATCTGTGAGCTTACCTCTACATTTGCTCAAAGCATTTCCTTTTTGAGCAGCATTAAGAATTTAGCCTCCCAAACCTTCTGGTACGGCTTCAGCAACATTTTTGGAAGGTTCCTGAACTACCTCCTGACGCCGTTACTTACCACCATTTTCGCTTCGCAGAAATATGGAGATATTTCGATTCTTTTCGCTTCGGCTGCATTTCTGCAAGTGGTGTATACCTATGGTATGGAGACCAGCTATTTTCGCTTCACCAATCTTTACCCAGAACGTGAAGTGTACAGTACCGGACTTAGTACGTTGCTCATCACTTCTATTACCCTGACGGCTTTATTGTTCATTCCCGTGCAGTCGCTGGCCAACTACATGGAAATCGGAAGTCATCCAGAATATATCAAATGGGTCCTGCTCATCGTAGCCCTGGATACCCTTGCTGTTCTCCCCTTTTCGAGACTGCGTTTTATGGGACGGCCAAGAAAATTTGCCTTCATTAAGATCCTGAATATCCTGATCAACGTAGGCCTGGTGGTATTTTTTCTGGTATTCTGCAAGGGCCAGCATGAAAAAAGAGCCGAGAACTTCTTCGCCTTGCTCTATGATCCAAAGATTGACATTGGCTATGTTTTTATCGCCCAACTCATTGCCAGTGGTGCAACGCTTTTATTTCTTTGGAAGGAATTCACTTCATTCGAATTTATCTGGAACTGGAAACTGGTGCGCGAGATCCTGATTTATTCTGCCCCACTGGTGATCGTTGGCTTGGGGGGAATGATCAATGAAACGATAGACAGGTTCATGATCACATCGATGTATCCCGGAAGTTCTGACCAGGCCAGATCGGCCAACGGGATCTACAGTGCGAACAGTAAACTGGCGATCATCATCACCTTGTTCATTACTGCGTTTCGAATGGGCGCGGAGCCTTTCTTTTTCAAACAGTCCACAGAAGAGAATCCCCAAAGAACCTATGCGCGGGTGATGAAGTTTTTTGTGATCACCTGTTGCCTTTGTTTTCTCATGGTGATGTTGTTTTTAGACGGCTGGAAATACTTTATGGGCGTTCGCAAACATCCGGAGTATATGGAAGGCCTGAAAGTAGTGCCCTTACTGATGTTAGGCAAGATCTTCCTCGGCGTTTATTATAATTTGTCCATCTGGTATAAGCTGACCAACCGGAACATGATGGCAGCCTATGTTACCATTGCCGGTGCACTCATCACCATTCTCATCAACTGGCTGTTCATTCCGAAGTTTGGGTATATGGCCTGCGGTGTTGCCAGTTTGATCTGTTATGGATTTATGATGGCGGTCAGTTATTCCCTCGGCCAGAAATATTATCCTGTTCCATACCCATGGAAAAAATTACTGGCTTATATCACCATCTGTGTATTGCTCTTCCTGGTCCATCAGGTCTTCCGCCATTTTTCACCCAACATCTGGCTCACTCATGGATTCGGCGTATTACTATCGTTGGGCTTTATCGTTTTTGTCACGAGGGTAGAGGCCAAGGAGTTTTCGAAAATCAAAGCCGCGCTTGGGATTGGCTAATTGGCTGATTGGCTTATTCTCTTAATATCGAAAACTCAAGTTTTCAAGTCCCACGTCAAAAACAATTAGTCAATTAGTCAATCAGCCAATTAGCCAATTGATACGTAGGGATTATTGTATTTCTCCTGCCCCACCGTTGTAGGGTCTCCATGGCCTGAGTATACGATCGTACTATCCGGAAGTGAATAGATCTTCTCCTTAATGCTGTTTGACAACAATGCGAAGTCGCCCATCGGCAGATCAGTTCTTCCAATGCTCCCTTTAAACAGAACATCTCCACCGATTAAAAATCCCTGCTCTCTAGCATAAAAGCAGATACTGCCGGGAGAGTGGCCCGGTGTAAAAAGAACTTGCAGTGGATCTCCTTCCAAACCGGTCAGATCGCCTTCTTCCAGATACAACAAATCCCCTGTATAGTTGTCAAACGGAAGGTTCCACATGAGTCCTGACGCAGGAGCGTACTCGAGCAGCTGCTTTTCAAGGGGGTGAATATGGGGCTTTAATCCCCACTTGGCGGCCACATACTTCAACCCGAATACATGATCCAAATGGCAATGAGTATTGAGTAAAAGCCTGACCTGCAAACCTTCCGAATCTATATAGGCCGTTAGTTGCTGCTCTTCATGTTTGCCATAGCAACCCGGATCAATGATAATGGCTTCCTTTTTGTTGTTCGACAACAGATAGGTGTTTTCCTGGATCGGACTAAATCTGAAAACTTTAACGTTATACATTCAAGCTCTTTTATAGGGTAAAACCCTTAATTTTAGTATAATTATAGCGCATTTCGGACGAATTGCAGAGGATCATAGAAACAACAGATTATGCGAAAATTTTGTCGCCTCGTTTTTGCCCTCCTAATTATCTCTACTAGTTCATTCGCTCAGGTGAATTCTGTGGAATTTGGTAAGAACAGGGTTCAGTATAAAAAGTTTACATGGCGGTATTATCAAACAAGAAATTTCAATTCCTATTTTAACCAGGGAGGTCTTGCGCTGGGAAAATTTGTTGCACAAGTTGCTGAAGAAGAATTGCCACAACTGGAAGAGTTTGTCGAGTACGGCCTCCAAAGAAGGGCGAATCTCGTGATCTACAATAGCTTCTCAGACATGAAGCAGTCTAATATCGGGATCGGAATAGAATGGCAAAATACGGGCGGTGTTACCAAGCTGGTCAACAATAAAGTTGTTGTTTACAACAACGGGGATATGAACAACCTGCGTATCCAGGTTCGCCAGGGGATCGCCAAAGTACTCGTGGATAATTTACTGTTTGGGGACGATCTTGGGGAGTTTGCAGGTAACGCAGCCTTGCTCGATCTTCCACAATGGCTGATCGATGGTTATGTTGCTTACGCAGCTGAAAACTGGAGTGCAAAATTGGACGATCAGTTGAAGTCTGAATTGCTATCGGGCGAATACAAGAACTTCTACCAGTTCGCTTTCAAGAAACCTGAGCTTGCAGGCCATGCTTTTTGGCGCTTCATTGCGGATAATTACCGTAAGGATAACGTGACTTATTTTCTGTACCTGTCCAGGATATACAAAAGCCTGAACTCAGCGTCTATGCGTGTTACCAAGAAGAAGTTCAAGGAACTGCTGGCGGAGTTCATGGAAAAAGAAGCTGAAAAATACCAGAAAGATCTCCGTTCAAGGAGAAACCAACCCCGCGGTAATGTAGTCGCGATCGAAGAGCTGAAAAGGGATGTTGACTATTATCGTTTCCAGGCCAATCCGATTCCCAAAAACAATAAATACGCGATGGTAAAATACCGAAAGGGTATTTATCGTGTGCTGCTTGAGGATCCGGCTGACCAAAGAAAAACGCTCCTGAAAGCGGGCATCCTTAACCGTCAGGCTGAGCTCAATCCAAATTATCCCATCATGGCCTGGGATCCGAAAGGTTCCATGCTGCTGGTCATATATCCTGAAGAAGGAAAGATCCGCATGTTTGTGTACGATCTGGTGAAGAAACTTAAACTCCACAAACAGGAGATCGAAGGGTTTCAGGTTATTCAGGATGCCAAGTTCATGTTGAACAATAACACCCTTGTCATGAGCGCCGTCAAGAACGGGCAGTCCGACATCTTCACGTTTAATATTGCTGACCGTACGGTCACCCAGGTTACCAACGACGTGTATAGCGATATTGACCCATCCTTTGCGGCCTTTCCGAATAAGACCGGAATCCTGTTCTCTTCTAACAGACCTTCAGGTGATGCACCCAGAATAGACACTGCCCTCCCCGCCCGTTATCATTACAACATCTTTATGGTGGATAACAACGTTAAGAGTGACTATCGGCAGATCACCATGCTCAGCAATATGAAACATAGCGATGCACGTTTTCCATTGCTGTACAATGTCAATCACTTCACCTTTGTGAGTGAGGAAAACGGTATCGGCAATCGCTATGCGGGATTTTTTACCACTAAGCGTGCAGGCCTTGATACCCTTTACCTGGTAGGTGATGAAATTCTTCGCAACCCGCCTAAACAAGAACTCGACTCTGCACTGAAGGCCTGGGAAAAAACAGAACCTGATTCGGTTGGATATATTTCAATCACTTCAGACAGCTCCTATGTGTTCCCGCTAACCAATTATCAAAGCGGCCTGCAGGAAACCCGGGGCGCGGGTGATAATAATCTCGTGAGTGAAGTTCGTCGTGAAGGAGACCTGAAATTCCTTTATAAACTGAAGATCGATGAG
>JANMHK010000324.1:0-1955 GCA_031375135.1 Sphingobacteriales bacterium
CTGCACGAAAAATGGATCGATCTGCCATTGCTGCAGGGTGCAGAGAGTACGGGTGCCAACTCAATCGCGTTTTGGAACGTTTCGCCACGCAAACCAAGGATCATTGTTGTAGGTGGTGATTTTACACGGGATACCCTGACCGAAAAAAACTGCGTGATCAGTTCCGATATGGGTAAACATTGGAGCTACCCTAAAATACCGCCGCATGGTTATCGTTCCTGCGTTGAATTTATTGATGGCGACAAAGCCATCGCCTGCGGCACCAGCGGCGTAGATATCACCACCGATGGCGGAAAAACCTGGACGCTGATCAGCAAAGAAAGTTTTCATGTTTGCCAGAAATCAAAAAAAGGAAATGCCGTATTCCTCGCGGGTAGCAAAGGACGTATAGCAAGGCTGGATTAGAAATACTTGCACTCTAAGATGGGGTAGGTCGTTACATTACATTTGGCGCGGCATTTTGAGTGTTTACACAAACTGCAATACCGGGATCATCTTCCCTGCACACCCGGCACCACTGGCAGGCTTTCATTTCCGCCTTCCCCTACTGCCTGCACAGCAAAGAAATAATTGTCTTTCGAATAGGGCAACTGATATTCCAAATGCTCCGTGAAGATCTTTTTCTGCCAGAATGCACTGGTGGTTTCGCGCAGCAAAACATAGTATCCTTTTACCTTTCCAGTCTTCGGGGCTTTCCAGCTTAGATAACTGTAATTGGTCAACCGCTTCACGTCTATGCGTACTTCTTCCGGCATGGCGGGTGCCTTTGCAAGACTGGCCAGATTCGCCAAATTCATGGCCGTATTCTTTCTTAAATATTCAAAGTCCATAAACTCGGGTAAGTCGCCATACTGAACGCCATTTTCCACCCTTACGTTCTGGTGCTGGTGTAAATAGTTTTCGTTCATCTCCGTGAAACGGACCGCGGCATAATCGTTTTCAACATAGGGCGTGTGGTCTCCGCCCCGCAGGAACCTGTCGTTTCGATAGATCATCACCACTTCCAGATTCTCTACATATCGCTCGCCGATTTCCTTTACATACCGCGCCAGTTGCCTCGACTTCCCATCATTCTCCAATCCGAATTGCCGGATCGCCTTAGCGCGCTTATCTGTGTCAAAAGCAGGAAGGCCTTCGCTGAACACCCTGATGCGCGTGTTATCAATGATCAGGGTTTCACTGGAATTATTGCTGCCCATGATGTCATTATTCAATACTGCCTCTATACTCAGGCTGTCTTTCCTGGCTTTGACAGCCATAAAATTCGCACCCAATAAACCCTGCTCTTCACCACTGACCGTCACAAAAATGATGGTCGCGGGAAAGCTCTGCTTACTCATGATGCGCGCACACTCGATCACTGCAGCGCATCCACTACCGTCATCATTCGCGCCGGGAGCATCGCCCAAACGATCCGTCGGACTCGTCCTCATATTATCCAAATGGCCACTGATCAGGAAGATCCTTTTATCGTTCGGATCGGTCCCTTTTAGTGTTGCGACCACATTACCCAGCAATGTGGGGGTATCAATTCTTCGCTTATCAGGCTGGAGTGTAGTAGTGTCTATGAACGCGGTCATGCGTCCGCCGGATGATTTTGCAAAGCCATTGAATTTAGACAGCACCCAGTTTCTCGCGGCGCCGATGCCCCTTTTGGGATCATTGGCTAAACTCATGGTGTTGCGGGTTCCAAAGCCAACAAGGGTTTTGATATAAGCCTGCAGTGAATCCGCGGATACCTGCTTCACCATTTTCTCAATCTCTGGGTCACGCACAATCGTGGTCTGTGCCCTGGAAGAAATACATATGGAAATGAATAGTAAGAATGTAATGCTACGTCTCATAAGCCCGTTGGTTTAAATGCCTTATCAGCAATTTAAGCCAGCAGCAGCATACCTCCAAGATTTGTGGAAATATGAAATCGAGTCCAGTCAATGCTCAGCCAAAAACTTCAA
>JANMHK010000339.1:0-9209 GCA_031375135.1 Sphingobacteriales bacterium
TTTCTCTATATGCGAAGGAGGCTGCCCATTTATGTGGCAGCCTCTTTTGTTAGCAATCGTTAATTCAAATCCTGCTTTGCTTTATTTCTTTATTTTGTGCCATCATGTTTTTGCGTAACGCGATTAGTATATTTCTATTCATGTGCGTCCTATCCGGATGCAGTAAAAAGCCATCGCCGCCAGCCTTGTTTTCTGTTGTAGAGAATAGCCAAATTACCTTCACCAACACGCTTGCCGAAACTAAAAGCGATAACGTGTTCAGGTATCGAAATTTTTACAATGGCGGCGGTGTGGCCAGCGGGGATCTGAATAACGACGGACTGCCGGAACTGTTCTTTACCGCCAACCAGAGCAGGAATAAACTCTACGTCAACAAGGGCAATTTGCAGTTCGAAGACATCACAGAGAAGGCCGGTTTCAAATACAATGGCGAATGGAGCACAGGGGTAGTTTTTGTGGATCTCAATGCAGACGGATGGCTGGATATCTACATCTGCAATGCAGGGAACATGACCAGAAAAGAACTCCGACGAAACCAGCTATACATCAATAACCACGATCTTACGTTTACTGAGCAAGCCGCGAAATACGGACTTGATAACGACGGATATTCAACCCAGGCCTCATTTTTTGACTATGATCTTGATGGTGACCTTGACTGCTTCCTGATCAACAATAGTCCCATTCCCGTCAATACTTTGAACTACGCGAACATGCGCAACATCCCTGATGCTCAAGCGCCGTTTGCTGATTTTCTCAAGGGCGGGGGAGATCATCTCTTTCGGAACGATGAGGGAAAATTTGTTGATGTTGGCCGTGATGCCGGCATATACGGGAGTATCATCAGTTTTGGATTAGGCGTCACGGTGGGCGATGTAAATGATGATGGCTATCCGGACATCTATGTATCGAATGATTTTTTTGAAAAGGATTATCTCTATATCAATCAACGTAACGGCACCTTCAGGGATGAGATCGAAGGCCGTACACAACATATCAGCTTTTCATCCATGGGGGCGGACATGCAGGATATCAATAATGATGGCCAGCAGGATATTTTCACAACGGATATGCTGCCAGGAGACGATTATCGCCTCAAAACAAATTCATCTTTCGAAGGGTATGAGATCTTCCGGCTAAAGCAGAACCAGGGCTTTTTCAATCAGTACACGCAGAACAGCCTGCAGGTGAATAACGGGCAGGGAAAATTTCTCGAGACAGGTTTTTATTCCGGCGTATCCGCCAGTGACTGGAGCTGGGGTGCCTTGATGTTTGATGCTGACAATGATGGGTTGGCGGACATCTTTGTCTGCAATGGTATTTACCGCGATGTGACAGATCAGGATTTCATCGATTTTTTTGCGAATGAGGTCGCAGGGGAAATGGCACTGAGTGGAAAGAAAGAAGAAGTGGAGAAGATCATTGACCAAATGCCATCAGTACCCCTGGCGAATAAAATGTTTAGAAACGAAGGGTCACTTAGATTTTCAGATGTTGGTGATAAATGGGGGCTTGATCAGAAAACATTTTCAAATGGAGCGAGCTATGCAGATTTGGATAATGATGGTGACCTGGACCTCGTCATTAACAATGTTAATCAAGCTGCTCTCGTTTACCGGAACAATTCACGGGAACAACTTCATTCGAACTACCTCGGTGTTTCGTTGACATATAGTTCACCTAACCGCTTTGCGATCGGCGCTAAAATTAAAATATTTTGTGGCCCTCAGATCATTATACGGGAGTTGATACCGAGCAGGGGGTTTCAGTCATCCGTCGACTACAAAATGATCGTCGGGACGGGTAGTCTGGCTGTTGATTCATTACACGTTGTATGGCCCAACAGATCAGTTAGTACCCTGTTGAAGCCCGAGCTAAACAAAACGCTGACCATAGAATATGAAAAGGTTAGCCATGCATTTCCTGGGGATTTGAAAACGGAGTCCTTGTTTGCATTTACCACCATCAACCTACCCGTAGATACGCTCAAGGAAGATGATCATATAGATTTCTATGCAGAGCGGAACATACCTTTCATGTTGTCTAAACAAGGCCCTAAGGCAGCCGTAGGGGATGTGAATGGAGATGGTCTGGAAGATGTTTTTATAGGCTCACCCATTCAGCAGGAGAGGTACCTGCTGGTACAAACACCAAAAGGAGAATTTGAAAAGAAAGAGGTTCAGGACTTCAAGAAGATCAAATTCCATGATATAACCGCTACATTCTTTTTCGATGCGGATCAAGATGGTGATCTGGACCTGTTTACCGGCGGCGGCGGAAATTTTGAAGGCGTGAGTTCAGAAGCGTATCAAAACCATATTTATATTAACGATGGCAAAGGCAATTTTCAACTAAAGCCTGGTACTCTTCCTGTAAGTCATACCAATTGTGGGGCAGCTATTCCAATAGACTATAATGGAGATGGGAAGATGGACATTTTTGTTGGAGGAAGAAGTGTACCCCAGCAATACGGCATCAATCCGCAAAGTTTTCTATACGAGAATAAGGGCAACGCGGTATTTGAAGATGTGACTTCAAACGTGGCGCCTTCTCTTGCCAAACTAGGCATGATCACTGGAGCGAGCTGGAAGGATGTGAATGGAGATGGGAAGAAAGAGTTAATCGTTGTTGGAGAGTGGATGCGACTCTTTGTTTTTGAAACCAGTGGTTTTAAAGAGATAAAGACGGGGTTAGAGCAGCTCTACGGATGGTGGCAGACTATTTCCGTTGAAGATGTAGACGGCGATGGTGACCAGGATTTGTTGCTCGGAAATTTGGGTGAAAATTTTTACCTGAAGGCAACAGCAGATGGCCCCGTGAAACTCTGGATCAATGATTTTGATAAGAACGGATCGGTTGAACAGGTATTCAGTCGTCAAATCAACGGTCGCGATGTGCCGGTGTTCCTGAAAAAAGATCTGACAGATCAGATCCCTTCCCTGAAGAAACTGAACCTCAAACACAAAGATTTTGCCACCCGTTCAATCGAGGAATTGTTTAAGGGACAAATGCAGCAGGTAAAAACGTTGCAGGTCAATTACACATCCTCTTGCATAGCCTATAATGATGGCAAGGGTAGTTTTTCAATTAAGGCACTGCCTATCGACATTCAACTCTCGTCCGTGAATGCATTTTATTTTGCTGATCTTACAGGTGATGGAAAGAAAGACCTGGTGGTAGGCGGAAACTTCTTTGATCTCTTGCCCCAGTTTTGCAGGATCGATGGATCCTATATGAATATTCTTGCAGGCGATGGCAAGGGTGTGTTTACCGTCATTCCGCCTTCGGAAACAGGCTTGTCCATTAACGGCCAGATCAGGGATATATGCGCCGTAAAAAGAGGATCCCAGCCTGCTATGCTGATCCTTCAGAATAATTCAAAGCCTTTGATGCTTAGCAGTAGAACAAACAGAAAACAGTGATGACGTTCGCCAAATACATTTGTGGTTTTGTATTGCTGCTCCTGGTATTCAGTTCCTGTGGGAGCAAGGTCAAGAGCTCATTATTTTCGCCGTTGTCCACCAATAGCACAGGGATCGATTTCGTTAACAAGTTAGACCCTGATCCCAACTTCAACTTATTCTCTTACATGTATTACTACAACGGCTCAGGCGTTGGTGCGGGAGATTTCAACAATGACGGCTGGACAGATCTTTTTTTTGCCGCCAACAGAACAGGTTCTGCTATGTACCTGAACAGGGGGTCCATGAAGTTTGAAAACATCACTTCAAAATCAGGCATTCCCGTAGACAGTATGTGGAGCACTGGCGTATCTGTAGTGGATATCAATAACGATGGTCTGTTGGACCTCTATGTATGTCGGGTTGGGAATTATAAAGTATTGAAGGGGCGGAACAGTTTATATGTGAACAAAGGGATAGACGCCAACGGTATTCCGAGGTTTGAAGACCAGGCAACGACATATGGCTTGGCGTTCTCAGGATACAGTACCCAGGCTGCTTTTCTCGATTTTGACAGCGATGGAGATCTCGATATGTTTCTCCTGAATCACTCTGTCAACCATGAAGGAAATTACAAGCCGCGACGGATCTTCGAAGGTACCGTTGATTCATTAGCAGGGCATCGTTTTTACAGGAATGATAGTGAGCTTAAGGATGGTTTGTTCATTCCAAAATTCACCGATGTTTCCGGGAGCGCCGGCATTAACAGGAGCAAGATCGGGTATGGATTGGGGGTAGCCGTTGCAGATATTAATCTTGATGGCTGGCCCGATATCTATGTTGGAAATGATTTTCACGAAAACGATTATTTATACATTAATCAACACAACGGTAGTTTCCGTGATGAAGGCGCTGACAGGCTTGCCCATACCAGTCAGTTTTCCATGGGTGTTGACGTCGCAGATATTACCAATGATGGTTATCCGGAAATCATTTCCATGGATATGCTTCCTTATGATCCTTATATGTTGAGGCGCTCCTTATCAGAAGATGATTACAACATATTCAGGCAGAAGATCGAATATGGATATACCTATCAATACGCGCGGAATAATCTTCAGTTGAACAGGAAGAATGGATATTTTACTGAAGTAGGACAATACGCTGGAGTATTCGCCACGGACTGGAGTTGGGCATCGCTGTGGCTGGACTTCAACAACGATGGATGGAAAGATCTTTTTGTGTCCAACGGCATTCCTAAACGGATGAATGACATCGACTACATCAATTATGTTTCTGGGGAGGATTTCCAACGCAAGCTTCAGGAGAATAGCCTGAAGGATAAGGATCTTAGCTTGCTCAGCAAATTCCCCGAAATCAAAATACCGAACCAGTTTTTTTTGAATAAAGGCGATGCCCGTTTCATTAATTTGACAGACAGTATTTCAAATAATCCCCCTGGTTTTTCCAATGGTGCTGTTTACGCCGACTTTGATAATGATGGAGATCTCGACATCGTAGTAAGCAACATTAATGACCCGGCCGTTGTGTACCAAAATAATACGATCGGCGATGGTCAGTCGGCGTCCTTTGCAAAATTAATATTGAAAGGTTCTACGCTGAACACGCAGGCCATCGGGTCAAAACTGATTTTGTTTGACGGAGCAATGACGCGTACCTACGAGTGTACACCCGTACATGGATTTCTTTCAAGTATGCAGGGAGCTTTACATGTTGGACTAAGTGGGATAAAGGTGGATTCTGCTTTTCTCATCTGGCCTGATCGCAGTTATCAGCCGGTTAAGATCGTGGCTGGAAAAACAGACACGATTACTTACAGGAGCGCTCTCCCGCCCTGGAATTATGATTTAGTTCGTTTGAAGGAAGCTCATTCATTTTTACCTGTTGATGATGTTACCAGAAGTACTGGTTTGTTGTATCGGCACACTGAGAATCGCTTTGATGAATTTGATCGAGAACCCCTTATCCCCCATATGCTTACCACTGAAGGCCCGGCACTGGCGGTATCCGATATTAATCAAGATGGTTTAGATGATGTTTTTATTGGGGGCTCAAAAACATTTCAAGCTGCGGTATTTCTGCAGGACAAGCTTGGGCACTTCAATTGGATGAAGCAGCCCGCATTGGCTCAGGATTCCATGTGGGAGCATGTAGATGCGCTATGGGAGGATCTGAATGGAGACGCTTACCCTGATCTTGTGATTGCCACGGGGGGAAACGAATATTATGGGGAAGACGTTCATTTGAAACCGCTTTTGTACCTCAACGATGGGAAAGGCAATCTTCAAAAAAAAGAGGATGCGTTTACAAATATTTATACAACGCAGAGCAGTGTCACGGCCAACGATATCAACGGTGACGGAGCACCCGATCTTTTTATTTCGGGAAGGTCAGTACCCTGGCAATATGGCAAAGCTGCGAGGTCATATTTGTTGATCAATGATGGGAAAGGAAAGTTTTCAGACGTCACTTCTTCCTGGTCTAAAGACTTGGTTGAGCCTGGCATGGTAACATCCGCCGCCTGGACTGACATGAATACAGATGGCAGGAAGGATCTGCTGTTGAGTATCCAGTGGGGCGGAATTGAGGTCTACCTCAATAAAGGAAACAAGTTTGACCGTATCCCAATAACAGAGAAGAAGGGCTGGTGGCAGTTTGCGAAATCTGTAGATATAGACAATGATGGCGACATGGATATCGTTGCAGGAAACTTTGGTCTTAACAGCAGGCTAAAGGCCACTGCTGAGCAACCCGTGCAACTGTACATCAACGATTTTGACGGAAACGGAAGGGTAGAACAGGTGATGAGTTATTATGTAGAAGGAAAGGAGATCCCATTTGCCAGCAAGATCTTATTGGAGAAATCGCTACCGGGTTTGAAAAAGCAATTTCTACTCGCCGAAAATTTTGCGAAAGCGGATATGAAAAAACTTTTTGATCAAAAGAAACTGGAACAGTCTGTTCTGCTTAAGGCAGATTGTTTTGAGCACACCATCTTCATCAATGAAGGCAATATGAAGTTCAGGGCTGAGCCTCTGCCAGCGGCAGTTCAATGGTCCACCCTTCGATCTGCCACGATTATGGATGTTGACCGGAACGGGATGCCTGATGTTTTCCTAGGAGGAAATTTCTTTGCCAATAACGTCGAGATCGGCAGAATGGATGGAGATCAGGGTACGGTACTGATCAATGAGGGGGGCGGTAAATTCAGTACCAGGCTTATTGTGGGTGCTGACCTGAGAGGAGAGGTAAGGAGAATCTCACCAATCCGGGTTGGCGAGATGAATGGGTTAGTGGTAGCGAAAAACAACGACAGCCTTAAGGTCATCCGTTTCAAGTAACTACTGGAAAACAGGATAGTTGACGGTGGTGATCCATTTTGCGGTGTCAGGCTCGGCTCTCCGATCCGTTATCATTCTCTGAAAGGGGATGGCTGGAGAAGACTTTTCAAAATCACTCACATAGAAATGCATCTCATCGGTACATGCTTTAATTCTTTCTGGTCCACCTTTCACTTCTGCGATCAGAATATTTCCAAGCACCATCTGTTTTAATTTATACTTGTTGTTTGAAGGAAGAATAGTATCGGTAGCAAGCGCCACCATCACCCTGTATTTACCCGCTTCTTCAAACGAATTCATGATGGGGGCATCAACTGCCTTGTGTTTCAGGGAATCAATATATACCCGAAGTTCGTCAACCATTCCATAGATCTCGTTCACATTTGGTATGCTGTTGAAATCCCTGCTTAGGGAAATATGAGGGGAATTAACCACCTTTTTTTGTTCAATGTTGAATTCGTATACAGAGGATCTAGAGGAGAAAAAAGATTTAAGGCTGTCGGCATACCTGTCGCCGAATGCCTGCCAGCCTCGAATTTCCTGCCAGTGTTTCAATTTTCCGAACGTGCTGTTTGTTGCAGGGTAAAGGGGGCTGATGGTAACAATGGTTTCTGTCTGGGAAGCAGGGACAAATGAAACGCGAAAGCCAGCGCCGGTAACCGTATCGGTAGCTTCAAACCCGGTCATCAAAAAGTTGTGAACCCGGAGCGCACGTCCGTCCAAACTGAAGATAGAGTCCGCAAGTTGTTTACCCGGCCACCACTTCTTCCATTGGCTCATATCCAGGACCATTCGGGAGACAGCCGGGGATGGAACAGGAGCGGTAAAAGTTGTATTCGTAAAACGTAAGTTTTTGTTGAAATAGGCCAAGGCAAGGAAAACGATGATCACGAGACCGAGTATCTTTTTTGACATAATGACTTTGTTGGGACGGTTGGGTTGGAACAATTTGGTAGATAAAGTTAACCTACTTTATTGCCGTTTTTTTGCCCTCAAGGTCGCGCTTATCAAGGGAATGATGTCATTTAATCTGCTAATCCATGAACCGTTGAGTTCCTGAGTTTGAAAGACTTTAAAATAAGTTATCAAAATTTTTATTGATAATCAATGAGTTATAAGGGTGCGATAAAAAATACCCTGCAAAAACTTGCTTTTTGATCCCGGTACTACCTACCTTTGCGTCCCCTTAGGGGGCAGCCGGGTTGGCGGCAGATTATTAATTATCCCTTTAGCGGGAAGAAAAATTTAAAAGAATGAGCAAGTTACACTTCACCACAAAGCATGCAAATGCAGCTTCCGTACAACATAATTGGCATGTTGTGGACGGGACCAATCAAACTGTGGGGCGCATGTGTAGTAAGATCGCTGCGGTACTCCGCGGTAAGAACAAAGCTTACTATACCCCTCATGTTGATTGCGGAGACTATGTTATTGTTATTCATGCGGACAAAGTAAAATTCACCGGAAACAAACTGGACGAGAAGGAATACCTGACATTCTCAGGTTATCCTGGTGGTCAAAAAGCTGAGATCGCTCGCGATTTGCAGAAACGCCGTCCTGAAGCTATTGTTGAAAGGGCTGTAAAGGGCATGCTGCCTAAGAATCGTCTTGGTCGTAAAATGATCAAGAAGTTATTTGTTTACGCAGGCGCTACGCATCCACACGGAGCGCAGCAACCTGGTGAATTCAAATTTTAAAACTGTCCAAACTAATTATAATGGAAAAGCAGAAAAACGCAGTTGGCCGTCGTAAAGAAGCTGTAACACGCGTATTCATCTCTAAAGGTGATGGCAAGATCACAGTTAACGGCTTAGATTACAAGGCCTATTTCCCGCAAGTATACCTGCAGAACCAGGTTGAACTTCCTTTGAAAGCGGTAGACGCTGTTGGAAAGTACGACATCGTTATCAACGCAGCCGGTGGTGGTAAGAAAGGCCAGGCCGAGGCAGCTAAACTGGGAATTTCCCGCGTACTGGTTGAATTGAATGCTGAGGTTAAACCCTTGCTGAAAGCATTTGCACTCCTTACCCGTGACCCACGTGGTGTGGAGCGTAAGAAGCCAGGTCGCAAGAAAGCCCGTAGAAGCTTCCAGTTCAGCAAACGTTAATCATCGGATCAACAAAATTGTTCAACATTATTATACAGAAATACAATGGAAAATAACACTTCATTACAACAACAGTTACTCGAAGCCGGTGTACATTTTGGACACTTGCGTAAGAAGTGGAATCCTAAGATGCTCCCTTATATCTACGCAGAAAAAAAGGGTATTCACATCATTGATCTGAACAAAACCGTTGAGTGTCTGCAGGAAGCATCAGGTGCCCTGAAGAGCATTGCAAAAGCGGGTAAGAAGATCATGTTCGTGGGAACAAAAAAGCAAGCTAAGGAGATCATCACAGAATGTGCCCGTAAAGTAAATATGCCTTTTGTTACTGAGCGTTGG
>JANMHK010000344.1:0-2267 GCA_031375135.1 Sphingobacteriales bacterium
ATCAGCCCGGAAGCCCCATCTAAATCACGCGCATGTAAAGACCCAGCTGCGCCCAATGCCGGAATCAGAGAAATAAAATCTTTACGCTTCATCGTCAAACAGGGTTTGACCTAAGTTACAAAGCTTACTTGAATCTGAAAGCGTAACTCAACATCAGTTGAATACTAGTGGCTACTAAGGTTCCTGTCTTCCTTTCACCTTGTAAAAAATTCCCTTCAGTAGGATCGTCGAAGCTATAGGGTTGGCGAGCGTCGTCTTTCTTCGCAAAACTATACCTAAGGCCTATCACCCAGTCGCTTGACCCAAAAGTCTGTTGAGTTCCGACACCAATATGGTAATTGTCCCAGTTCTTAACGGTGAGGTTATGTCCGGGCTCGTTGGGATCAATATTAGCAAACTGCTTATCGGTGTGAAAAGAAAACAACAAGTGTTTTGCGTCCTTATATTTCCAGTCGGCACCGGCAGACCAGTTAATGACCGTTCTGTTTCCTGCCCATACGCGCATGAAATCTGCAGTGACCACTTCATTGGCAGCCGTAAAGGCTACTGGGCCAGGTAATTCTCGTTACCCGGGCTTTCCACATCGTTGATCACATTGACCTGATATATCCTGAATATTGGGGAAAATGGCACAGATATAACCATATCAACTCTTTAAGGTAAATTTGCATCCTTTATCAGCAATAATAATGACTCCAAAAAGATACCTGATCACTTCCGCCTTGCCTTACGCTAATGGATTGAAACATATTGGCCACCTCGCAGGCGCGTACCTGCCAGCTGACACCTATGTCCGCTACCTACGTGCCCAGAAAAGAGACGTTGTTTTCGTCTGCGGCAGCGATGAACACGGCACGGCTATTCCAATCCAGGCCAGAAAAGAAGGAACAACGGCCCAGGCGATCATCGATAAATACCATGGCATCATCAAACAGAATTTTAAGGACCTTGATATTTCTTTTGATATATACGACCGTACTTCATCACCTGTTCACCATGAAACCTCCAGCGAATTCTTCACCTATCTGAACAGCAGGGGTGAATTAATGGTCCAGGAAAGTGATCAGTATTTCGATCCGGAAGCCAATGCCTTCCTGGCAGATCGCTTCATCAAGGGAACCTGCCCAAATTGTGGTTTTGAAAACGCTTATGGCGACCAGTGCGAGCGCTGCGGCAAAAGCCTTAGCCCCGATGAACTGATCAACCCGGTAAGTACCCTCAGCGGAAGCGCACCGATTAAAAAGAAAACTAAACACTGGTACCTGCCCCTGGATAAACATGAGGCCTTCCTGCGGGAATGGATACTTGAGGGCCATGCGCAGGACTGGAAGATCAATGTATTGGGTCAGTGCAAAAGCTGGATCGACGGCGGGCTTCAACCCCGGGCCGTAACCAGGGACCTGGACTGGGGCGTTAAAGTGCCACTCGATGAAGCGGAAGGGAAGGTATTATATGTATGGTTCGATGCTCCTATCGGCTATATCAGTGCCACTAAACAGTGGGCGAAAGACCATAACAAAGAATGGGAGCCCTATTGGCTGGATAAAGAAACCAAACTGGTCCATTTTATCGGGAAAGATAATATCGTTTTCCATTGCCTCATATTCCCGGTGATGCTGAAATTACATGGCTTCATCCTCCCAGAAAACGTCCCTGCCAATGAATTCATGAACCTGGAAGGTGATAAGATGAGTACCAGCCGGAATTGGAAGATCGATATGCAAGACTATATCGACGATTTCGTAAAAAAAGAAAACGGCGGCCCACAAGGGACCGCCGCTATGAAAAGGAAAACCAGATCAGGCGGCGCGGCCGACCAGAACTTCACCGACACGGCGCTGGGCGCACGCTTCATCCGACCCGGCAACGGCAGCCACTTCGCGCGTCAAACGCTCCAGCGCGGCTTCGTACAGCTGACGCTCGGAATAGCTTTGCTCACGCTGATCATCGTTGCGGTGCAGATCGCGCACGACCTCGGCAATTGCCATCAGGTCGCCCGAGTTTATTTTCTGCTCATATTCCTGCGCGCGGCGCGACCACATCGCCCGCTTGACCCGCGCCTTGCCCTTGAGGGTATCCAGCGCCTTGGTCACCACATCGGGGGTCGAGAGGGAGCGCATGCCAATCTCGGTCGCCTTAGGGGTCGGAACCCGCAGGGTCATCTTGTCCTTTTCAAAGGAGATGACGAACAGTTCAAGCCGCATGCCTGCGATCTCTTGCTCTTCGATCGCGATGATGCGACCCACGCCATGCGCCGGGTACACCAC
>JANMHK010000365.1:0-12909 GCA_031375135.1 Sphingobacteriales bacterium
CCTTACGATCTTTCCGAAATCTCTACCCGCCTGCACATAAGCGCCCCACTCATTGATCGGAATTTTTCCGGCTGTATCAATGAACAGTGTTCCCTGTGAATTAAGAACAAACCTTCTGAAATTTCCACCCACCAGGATGTCGGCGAATTTCTTCGTGTATTCGGCAAGGTTATACTGGCCTTCGATAGCGTAAAGGCTTGATTTGTCGAGGAACAATGCGCCACCATTTTTGATGGGTGTTCTGATGATCTTGTCGTAGATCGCTTTATGGGCATCAGTTCCCGGCAAAGGCATGCCCTTGTCAGCTTGTGTGCGGGCCGTATTATGAGCATCGTAAGCGATCTGGCCACTCATCCTGCTGTTTACATAGGTCTGCCAGTATTCGCCGATCCAGGTTGCTGAAGGTTTCCAGGTTTCGTTATAAATTCTGGACGCAGCGGTCAGGTTATGGGATCCACCTGCATCTTCCTGGGTGGTGTATGCACGAATCATCCAGTTCTTGCTGACCAATTCAAGTTTGTATTGGCCAATTTTGAAATCTTTCAAAGAATATCTGTCACTACCGGTATAGACGGTGTTTCCGGTTCCCCAGAAACCTGCCAGGATCACTTCGAGCCTGTTGTTCACTTTATAGTTAAAGGAACCCGATACTTTCCCGTTGATTGTATTTGGATCAACTACCTGGCCTTCACGGAAACCAGTGCGCGATACAGCGGGTACACCTTCTGCGATCAGGCCATTAATGAACCCGGCAATAGGCGGAACACCTGCAGCAATCAGACTAAGGATATATGCATTGGTTTCACTTGGAATTGATGTTTCATCACCATAGCTGTTGGCGCCATTGTAGTTGGGGTCTGACTTGCGAGTACCGGCGGCGAAAGTTCCAACCGAGAGACCGTTGGCGGCAGTTGGTCTTATATAGTTCCGCTGATCATCCGCTAGCCAGTCTTTCGCATGAATCAGTTCTGCACCAAGTTTAAATGCGAATTTTTCACTCACCTTATGGGCGTAACGGATGCTATAATTATGATAAGGAGAAGCATTGCGATATTTACTATCCGCATGCATCATTCCCGTTTTCGCCTGGAATGACAGACCTTGATATTTGAATGGATTCTTGCTGTTGATCAACAAAGTTCCATTCATACCACCAGGTCCATAAAGGGCAGAGGACGCTCCAGGCAGAAGTTCCATGCTTTCTACATCGAGTTCTGTTAATCCAATGATACTACCCACGGAGAAATTCAGACCTGGTGCCTGGTTATCCATTCCATCCATGATCTGGGTGAAGCGGGTATTACCTGAACCGGCGAAGCCTCGGGTTGTAACTGTTTTAAAAGTAAGACTGGAAGTTACGAGATCCACACCTTTCACGTTACCTACGATGTCGTAGTAGTTGGCTGACGGGGCGTTCCGAATAGTATTCAGGCCCACCCTTTCGATGGTAACTGGAGATTCCAAGGCCCTGGTCTGGGTTCTGGTTGCCGATACAACAATTTCATCTGAAAGGTTAGAAGAAGAAAGGACGTCGATGCTGACAGCATCGGCAGCGGATTTAACCACCATTTCCTGAGAGACCACCCCCACACCGGAAACCACCAGTGTTACGGGATATTTGACGGTAGAAGGTAGATTTAAAGTGAAATTTCCATTATCATCAGTGGTAGTGCCTACAGTAGTTCCTTTGACTGTTACAGATAATTTTCCCAGGCTTAACCCGGAAGAATTCCTAACCTGACCTTTTAAAGATGAAGTTTGGGCTGAAACAATCGTTGAGAACAAGGCAAACATCAGGGTGGCAAGTGAAATGCCTACTCTTTTCATACGCAGTTATTTGGTTGAAATTGGTGACAAAATAGGAATAGTTAACTTTTTACCAAAAAAAATTAAACATCACAGGTTTTAAGTTGGCTGAATCCCCACGCGGATTTACTTTAGCGCAATGAGTTTTCAGTTTCCAGATCAGACCTATTATTACAAGGGCAAGGTAAGGGATGTTTATACAATTGGCAGCAATATTCTGGTCATGATTGCCAGTGACAGGATATCTGCTTTTGACGTCATCTTACCACGTCCCATACCTTATAAAGGGCAGGTTTTGAATCAAATCGCTGCTTTTATGCTTCAATCTACCAGTGATATCTGTCCAAACTGGTTATTGAGTACGCCTGCACCGAATATTTCTATCGGGAAAAAATGCATTCCCTATAAAATTGAAATGGTAGTAAGGGGAAATCTTGTAGGCCATGCCTGGAGAACCTACCAGGAAAAAAGGGTGCTTTGCGGTGCAGTACTGCCCGATGGACTGGCGGAAAATGATTTTTTTCCTTCTCCAATTATTACACCCTCCACCAAGGCAGATGCAGGCCATGATGAAGACATCGCTCCGGATGAGATCATTGAAAAAGGACTTGCTACTGCAGCCGAATGGGACCAGCTTTGCAAGTATGCCCTGGCACTTTTTGAAAGAGGCAGGGAGATCGCCCGGAGCCGTGGACTAATCCTGGCTGATACTAAGTATGAATTTGGGAAGATTGGAGACAGGATCTATTTGATGGATGAAATTCATACGCCGGACTCTTCGAGGTATTTTTATGCAGAGGGATTTGAAGAGCGTCAGCGATCAGGAGAGCGTCAAAAACAGCTGAGCAAGGAATTCGTAAGGGAGTGGCTGATCGCTAATAATTTTATGGGGAAAGAAGGCCAGCAAGTTCCTGAGATGACCGATGACTGGGTGAATACCATTTCCAAACGGTATATTGATCTTTATGAGTTGATCATCGGGTCGCCATTCAAACCCGAATCGCTTTCACAAGAACAAACCTATCAAAGCGTAGTAGAAGCGTTGAAGCAGATTATTTAGAAGGCCCCTTCCTGATGTCCAGGTATCTTTTCCTGGATTTATTAAAAATATGCTGCCCTTTATCCTGTCCTTTCCGAAGTTCTTTTTGCTGATCTTCCGGCAGATGAATCGTGCCTCTACAGGCTTCACTGCAGCAGTGTTCATAAACAGAGGCACAGGAAGCACACTGAATGAATAGCAGGTGACAACCCGGGTTGATACAATTCACATGCGTATCTGCCGGCTCCCCGCACTGATGACACTGGGCAATAATATCTTCTGTTATCCTTTCACCAAGCCTTTCGTCAAATACAAAATTTTTCCCGACGAATTTATTCTCCAGATTCTTTTCGCTGACCTGCCTGCAATAATTTATGATACCGCCTTCCAAGTGAAATACATTGGGGAAGCCCTGGTGCAACATAAATGCGCTCGCTTTTTCGCACCTGATACCACCGGTACAATACATGATGATATTCGTGTCCTTATTTTCTTTCATCATATCAACTGCCATTGGCAATTGCTCGCGAAATGTATCGCTTGGCACTTCGATGGCTTTTTGAAAATGACCTACTTCGTATTCATAATGATTACGCATGTCGATGACAATGGTATTCGGATCTTCCGTTAAGCGGTTAAATTGTTCGGCATCGACATACCTGCCTTTCTTGCCCATGTCAAATTCAGGATCTTCAATGCCATCTGCTACGATCTTTTTACGAACCTTGATATCCAATACAAAGAATGACTTGCCGTTATCGTCAACGGCAATATTGAGGCGCAATCCCTCAAATCCTTTCAGGGATAACAAATATTCCGAAAAAGATTCCATTTGATCTACGGGTACACTGATCTGCGCGTTTATCCCTTCATGGGCAATATAGATTCTGCCAAATACTCCCAGCGCTGAGAACTGGCGATACCATTCATTCCTGAACTCGTCCGGTTCCGGAATCGCTATATAATTATAAAAAGAAATGGTTTTACGGGGTGTATTGTCAAGCGCAATACGTTCCTTCAGTTCCTTTCGGGAAACTCGGTTGTGTAAGTTTGGCATCTGTAAATTTTAATTCCATGGGAACCCCAGTTGCAGGCTGGGCAAAATTCCTAAATCGATGCAAAGATAGGAAACAACGATTGATTTTTTAGCGGAGTAAGGACCTCAACAATCTGCCCGACAAAGCCGCGAGCCCCGCAACCACTGCCCCGATCAAGGCCGTCGCCAACGCCAACATAAAAGGGTCATCGTTTTTCAAAATCACTTGTGAGATGCGGTGCGCCAGTATATGGTTATTGGCGGAACTGGTGAACCAGGCCAATCCTCCCCATAACAGGAATAATGAGATGAAGCCAGCCAACAATGCCCAGCCGGGTTTTATGGGAATTAGTGCAGATACGATAAAGGCAGCAATGGCTATGCTCCACCAGGGAAGATACAGGCCAAAAGCGAATGCCAACAATGCGGTTAATATGATGCTGATGATAAACTTCATATATAAAAATTTAAGAGCCGAATTTCATGGTCCCCTTTACCCGTTTGTCCTTGGTATCGCTTTTCTGCATTACCCAGAGGCGGTAATACTGGCCCTTTGCCCAGTCCATGGCCATATTATCATAAAACGGACTTCCCGGATTGCCCTGTTGCCCACCAGGATAAATGCCATAGGCTTCCGTAGGCGTGGTTAAATGGATCACCATTTTCCAACTGGGACCATGGTTGTGTTTTGTAGCGTTAATGATATGCTTGCCGCCGCCTATGGGTAAACCGGCCCGGGCAAATGGGAGCATATTGTTTTTAAGCGTATGATAGATGGTGGTATTCTTATAGGTACCCCATGCCAGCTTTTTATCTTCTTCCACTTTCTTTAAAGTCAGGGCTGCTTTCTCCAGTGAAGCAGTAATAACATCAGCTATGGTTTCCTGTTGCGGTGTATTGATGTCATCAATAAATTTAAATGAAGAACTATCCCTGGTGAGGTACTGTGCCAGCACCTGGTCTTTTGGATAAATCACTGGAAGATTATTCCGCATTAATTCATCCCTGAATAATTCGGGGCGAAGTGAATCAATCCAAATTTCAAATACCGTAGGCCCCTGCTCCCCAATATCGCTGTTTAGATTCCATTGTTCGAGCATGGTCAAATATCTTGCAGCGTCGGCTGATAACTGATCGCGCGCAACATATTTTAAAAGTACGGGCCTCATTTGTTCTGCGAAGACATTGTAGTTATCGTTCTGCAAGCGCTTCATGTCCTCCGGAGTAATGTCGGTCATGACCGAAAGTCTCCTGTTGATAGATATCCCACGGTACATGTCGTAACTCCCAGGAATAAAATAAGGATAGGTTGAATCAACGGGCCTTTGATTGGCGCTGCTGATATATCCCTGCTCAGGATTGTGAACGAAAGGATTGTCTTGCCGGGGGATGAAATTCTTCCACATATAACTACTGTCGGTCCCAGGCATCACAAAATTTCCCTGACCTTCCCAGCGCAGCGGAAATTTTCCTTCCTGCTTTATGGCAATATCCCCATCCTTTGATGCAAATAGAACGTTCTGCGAAGGCTCATTGAAATATTGAAGGGCATCGAGATAATCAGTATAATTTTTTGCCCGGTCCAGTTGATACCACATCTTCAGCGCATTGGAAGGATAATTCCCGATCCAGCTGAGTGCATAGGCTTTTTGTTGCTTTAACTTGTCCTGAAATGTTGCGTCATAGATCACAGGACCGAATACCGTATAGGCAACAGTATCATAATACGGAGCCCTTCCTTTTACATTGATTTGTTCAATTCTTAGATCAGTTTTTTTCCACTGATTATCGAACCAATAGCTGGTCCTCGATCGGTCCTGGAACTTGATCTCGTAATAGTCTTTCATATCCCTCCCGGCATTGGTAAATCCAAATGCTACCTGATCATTAAAACCGATGATGACCAGGGGTAATCCCGGAAATGATACGCCATAGGCGTTCGAAGTAGGTGTAGTGATCTGAATCTCAAACCAGATAGAAGGCAGTGAAAGGCCGAGATGCGGGTCGTTGCTTAAGATGGGTTTACCTGATTTAGTTTTGGATCCCGAAACTGCCCAATTATTGCTTCCATTATCAGGGTCGGGTTTAAATTCCTGCGTAAACCAGACGGAATCGCGACGGTGGAAATAAACAGAATCCGCGTTTGCGGGAGCAAGGGGAATATCGGCGGATTGGGTAAAGGCAACACCTTTTGGAATGATTGGTGATAAGGAGTCATCTACCTCGGGGAATAACATATTAAAATCCGTTTCGCCAAGGATCTTGAGGAGATTTGTCTGTTCAAAATCATCGTCCGCACCGGCAAGATCATAGGTCATTGCCTTAAAGAATAAAACGCATTTCAGGTTGGTCCATTTTTCGGGTTTGTACCCCAATAGTTTGTATTCTACAGGCAGTTGAGATTCGGGAAGGTTTTCAATATATGCGTTGACACCGGCAGAATAGGAGTCCAGTGTTCTCTTGACCAGTTCGTCCTTTTCCATGAAGGCTAAGGTTGTTTCGGCGGCAGACGTGATTCCCATTCTTCGGAAGCCACGGTCATAATCGATCGCCTTCTCCCCTATGATTTCACTAATTCTTCCGGCAATGGCATGGGTCTGGAATTCCATCTGCCATAGCCTGAACTTTGCATGGAGATACCCCTGCACGAAATATGCATCGTCTTCATTATCTGAAAATATATGCGGCACCAGCCTTTCGTCAAAATAGACTTCGGTATTTCCTTTGAGTCCGGGAATAGTGAGGTTGGCGTTGTAATCCTGATCGAGGCGTTCGGCATTCTGCCAAAGGCCTTCCTGGGGGCTTAGTAACCTACCCAGGGGAGCAGGCAAAACTTTAGTCGTATCCAGGATCACCACCAGGGTAAAGGTGGCTGCCAGGGAAAGGAGAAGAAACAGGATGCGCATGCCCGTGGAATTTAGTTGAAGATAACGTAAAACTCAAAAGTCGAAAATCAAAAATTGTTTTAGACTTTTAAAAATTTGACCTTTAATCCGCTTATGGACAATAACGATGTGAAAAATATTCTTGGCCTTAAACTCCCAACCGATCCCAGGTGGGTCAATCTCGCGGAAATCTCATTGGAAGAGATCCTTACAGACCATGCCTTTTGCGAACAAAAAGCAGCTACTACCTGTATATCACTGATCCAGAAATATTCGGACCGGGAGAAGCTGGTTGAGGAGATCGCTCCTATTGTGACGGAAGAATGGGGGCATTTCAGACAGGTGTTGGCAGAGTTGCAACGCCGGGGCCTGAAACTCGGCATGCAAAGACGGGATGAATACGTGAATAAACTGTTTGAGTTCGAACATAAAGGCGGGCATCCGGAAGACAGGTTCCTTGATAAATTGCTCATTTCTGCACTGATCGAGGCCCGCAGTTGCGAACGTTTCAAGCGACTGAGTGAAGGCCTGGATGATGAATATATGCGCAACTTTTATCGGAAATTTATGGAAAGTGAAGCCGGCCATTACACCCTTTTTATCGATCTGGCAGAATATTACCTACCGAAAGAGCAGGTTAGAAAAAGGTGGCAGGAATGGCTAAACTATGAGGCCAACATGATCAATACGATCGAAGTGCGCGGAGACAGGGTTCATTAGGATCCGAAAAATGCGAGCTCTGGCTCCCAATCGATATGGGGATATTCAATCTTCAGCCGCTGCAAACTTTCCAGTTGTTTTTTTCTGAATTTTTGATGGGCCCCTGATTCGGGGTAAAAAGGTTTATGTGCCTTCGCTGCGTTGATCAGATTGATCTCCTTCAAAACATTAAGAGTATGGCCATCCAGGCAAGCACCCTGGAATTTCTGCCATACATATTCCGTTGCCTGGTAATTGGGGTGAACCATATCTTCGGAATAGAATCGATAATCCCGAAGGTCATCGATCACCAGTTCGTAAGAAGGAAAATAATAGAGTTTGTCAAATTTATCTACCAGGTGATGAACCGCCTGAATGAGTACGGCCTTGCTCCTGTTGTTCTCTACAAAGCCATCCCGGAGATGCCGGACGGGACTTACCGTGAACATGATCCGAATATCCGGATTGAAAAGAAAAAGGCGGTGAATAACATTATCAAGAACACTAAGTACTTCTTCAAAGGGAAGTATTTTTTTTCGAAATTGATCTGCCGGCACCTTGTGACAATTGGCAACTATTGACCCGTTATCCAGCTGATATACCCACGCGGATCCAAGGGTAATCATCAACCATTTTGTCTGCTTTAAAAAATCATGCGCTGCCTGTTGGGCGTTGTTGATCATGGCTAATAAGGCATCCGGATCGGTATGCGTAAAGCGTGTATGATGATCCCAGCTCGCCCACCATTCTCCATGCTGGAAGATCATATTTCGATCATAAGGGCGATTGGTGATATAAGCCGTCAGGGAATTGGCAATACTGATAGGGTTGAACAGGATGCCGTTGGGATTGTGCATCACCCTGAACTTATTATGGATCATCTTCTCTCCCAGGTTATCTGAAAAACAGGATCCTGTTAGCATGATAGGATCTTTTATGCTTATGGTTTCCTTAAAGCGATGAATATCTAGTTCACGTCTGAATTCCATGATTAAATAAAAATTTCTTTAGAGATCCTGATTGCATTGTCCAGTTCCTTCGGATCAATCCCATTCAGTGCTCCCTGTTTTTTAAAATAATTGACCATCTCCAAACTATCCATGTTTCCCACTAATTCGTCATCAGCCATGGGGCAGCCACCAATACCCCCGATAGCACCATCAAACCTCCTGCAACCAGCCTGAAACGCCGCCTCTATTTTTTCAGTTTGGTTATAAGGTGCCGAGTGAAGATGAACCCCTACTGTTGCCAACGGAAACGATGGTAACATGTTTTTTACCACCTCCGATATTTGTGCCGCGGATGCAAGACCAACGGTGTCTGCAATTGACAAGATTTTTACACCTTTGTTATGTATGCTGATCATCCACTCTTTAAGTATGTCCAGGTTATATTCATCCCCATAAGGATTCCCGAATCCCATGGAGAGATAAACAACCAATGACTTTCCATGTTTTTCACAGAGCTTATTAATCTCTTCAACCCGGATAAGGGATTCCTGCATGGTACTATTTGTATTTCTCTGTTGGAACGTAGCAGAAACCGAGAATGGAAAGCCCAGGTATTCAATCTGATCAAATTGTACGGCATCTTCTGCTCCCCTGCTGTTTGCAATGATGGCCAGTAATTTTGTCTTTGACCCTACCTTGTCTAAATGCTTGATCACCTCAGCAGTATCAGCCATCTGAGGTATTAGATGCGGTGAGACAAAACTGCCAAAATCCAGGGTATCAAAACCTACCCTGAGCAAGGCGTTCAGATACCTGATTTTGTCGACCGTTGGAATAATGTTTTTCCAACCTTGCATAGCGTCGCGGGGACATTCGATAAGCTGGACCGCGTGATTCATGATGCAATGTACAAAGGAGCCCCGAATTAGTCGGCATTCGGTCCAACCCCTGTTTTGAAGGTATGAATGCGATCGTGGATGAGGTTGAAAAATCTGGCACGGGTGCGCTCTCCTACTTCGCTGATCAGTGAGGATGCTTTTATCATGTTGTTGAGGAATTCGATATTGTATTCGGCAAAGGCAGGTGTGGCAGTATACACAAAATTGATGGCTGCATGATTGACATAGACGAGTTTAGTATCTCCGGCCCGGGCAATTAAGGTATTGTCACCCACATAAAAATCATTGACATACAATTTATAGGAAGCTCCTTGTACTTGCGAACCTGGCATAAATTTTCGACCCATTTTGGCCTGTTCTTCCATATGATAGATCATCTGGTCCAGTCCCTGGTATATAAGATCCAGATCCTTTTTTTCAGAGATGATTTGGGTATCCTTATAATACTCTAATTGCCGCAGGTCGTTCAAAATATTATCTGCATTAAGTACTTCTATGGAGGGAATACGGGTGTATGATTCGGCAGCCTGCCGCGAGAGATCAATGAGTTTTGGCGATAACAGATCGAACGAGAATTTCGTTTCACGCATTTCTTCAAATTGCATCTGCGTCTTCGTCCATACAAAAAATTTAAACGCAGCAACGTGTGGAAACATCAAATAGTAAAATATTGGCAGGTCTTTGGACAGGTAGTTGAGGTCTTTGCTTTCAAACTGTTCCAGGCGATTCAGGTTGGATAACAGAGAAAGAAGATAATCTTCCATATCAAAATGTTTCCCGTCTACATAATCGCCGTGGAAAACAATATCGTCGTTCCAGAGATCGAGCAACCCGTCCAATGAAAGATTATACGCCTTTGCCACGGACACCAGTTCCCCGAACGATAATTGCTTTTCGCCTTTGAGTCTTCGATAAATGCTGTCTTTACTGACTCCGAGAATCTTCACCAGTTCGTCTGCCAGTCCTCCGGGATTTAGGGAAGATGCCTTGAGCTTTCTGAACAGATCTTGTTGTAGGTTTTCCATGGCTAATAATTTCCCAGGGTTTGTACACGATTCTCCCGGTATGCCCTTATCCGGGTATATATACTTTGGAAGAAGATATTTCTTTCGCGTTCATTCACTACGCTGATCAGGGACGACTTACTGATAATGTTCCGGATGAATTTGTCCTGGTATTCATTGAACTTAGGGTCGTTTGTCCGGAACAGGTTTGTTCCGCAAAGGATCAGGAAGCACGACATCCCGCGGTCTGTCTTCAGCATTAGGGTATTATCGCCCACATAGAAGTCGTTGACATAGAGTTTGTATTCACCACTGCTTAACGATGGATCCTTACCCGGCAGAAATTTTACGCCTTCTTCAGCCATCAGCCTGATGTGCTCAACCATTCTTTCCAGGCTATCATAGACCCTGTTCATGTCATCTTCACTGGCAAAAAGATTTGCGTCCTTATAATATTCTATCTGACGGAGTGTGGTCAGGATGTTATCTGCGTTTAGCACTTCAATGCCTGGTACTTTATAATAGAGCTCTGCGATCTTCTGGCCTGTTTGCAGCAGGTCTTCCTGGTTATGGGCGAGGGAGAACTTTACCGTTCCCAGTTCCGGAAAATTCAGAAAAGTTCTCATCCAGCTGAAGTACTTGAAAGCAACGATTTCCGGGAAAAGAAAATAATGATAAGGTGGTATATCCTTGCTGAAGAAAGTGAGCTCACTACCTTTCTGGTGTTTGATCCATTTCAAGAGATCGTGCACCCCTTTCAGGAACAAACTGAAGTTGAAGTTTTCCGGCCTCACATAGCGGCCGGAGAAAATGATCTCATTGGAAGGTAGGCCGAGCAGGGAGTCCAGTGACAGGCTGAAATGCCTGCAAAGCGTATATACTTCTTCCAGCGCCAATTGTTTATCGCCCCTGATTCTGCGATAAGCGCTGTCTTCACTGACATGAAGCACATCAGATACCTGATCAACCAATGATAGATGCTCCGGAATCATCGATTTCAGGTTCTGAAAGAATAAGATTTGGTTTCCCGTATTATTCATGGCAGGTCAAGGGTTAACATGACTAATATAAAATATTCAGCTAACATTTAGGTAAGAATCGGAATAATGGGCGGCTTTGACTATATTGATAGAGAATCGTCTGATTTCTGTTTGATCTAAATAGTTATTGCAAGACTATGCGAGCCCTGTTGTTCTTATTCATATTATCGCTTGTGTTGTTCTCCTTTCGGGGCCCGAATGGCAGCTTGCACTATGAAGTGATCAGGAACGGTGACGTCATTGGAGATCTTTATGCCAATAAGGGATTGAACGGATCAAACATGGATTATAGCACCGAATCTACAGTGAGAATTAAGATGTTGATGACCTTTTCCCTCTACTCGAAAGTGACAGGATCTTTCCGGAATGGCGTGTTGGTAAGCGGATCCGCCCTGAGGAAAGTAAATGGTAAAGATCGGGTAAACACGGTCATCTCCTGGGATGTGAATCACTACCTGGTTAAGGAAGATGATGAACGCCAAGAAGTAAAAGAGCAGATTTTGTATACCACGGCCCGCTTGTACCATGATGAGCCTACGGGGGTGACTACGGTCTTTTCGGAAAATTTCAGAAAATTCATTCCACTGAAAGAACTTAAACCGCATTATTACGAATTAAAGCTTCCAGATGGCAATAGCAATTTCTACAGCTATGCAAACGGCATATGTATTGGCGCAGAAGTCAATACCAACTTTTCCAAAGCCTTCTTTAGGCTAAAAAAATAATTGTAAAAGGTATTCAGTTATTTTTGTAGTGAATTTTTGAGTATGGCGATTCTTATTACCGGTTCAACCGGATATATAGGTTCATTACTTACAACCCGATTGGCAGAGACAAGTAACGAGATCAGGATCTTGTGCAGGAAAAACCCCGATTTTAAGGAGTTTAACAAAACAAATATTCAGGTTGTAAGGGGAGATATCAACGATCCCACTTCCTTGCATCAGGCGATGCATGGTGTTGATCAATTGTATCACATGGCAGCTTATGCCCGTCTTTGGGCTCCAGAGCCCGGAACATACTTTAGAGTCAATGTTGAGGGAACGCGTAATGTTTTACAAGCAGCCGCAGAGGCTGGCGTAAAAAAGATCGTTTATACTTCTACGGCAGGAGTGATCGGACCGTCAAAAGAGAAACCGATGGCCGAGACTGATCCCCGCATCACCGGTTTTTTCAATTTATATGAAGAAACCAAGACCCAGGCTGAAGAAGTTGCCAAAGAATTTGTTCAGCAAGGCGTAGATATTACCATCGTTAATCCCGCCAGGGTGTATGGGCCCGGTCGGGATACCGGCAGTAATCCCGTCACAAAAATTGTTGAACTCTACATGAGAAAAAAGTGGCACGTTATTCCCGATAGTGGTGAGGATATTGGTTCCTATTGTCATGTGGATGATGTTGTTGATGGACATATCTCGGCAATGGAAAAAGGAGGTATGGGGGAACGATACATTTTTGGCGGGGTAAATGCGAGTTTTAACGAACTCATAGGACTGATCAAAAAACACAGCGGCGTTAATAAACGACTATATCACCTTCCTTTCCCGATGA
>JANMHK010000372.1:0-5880 GCA_031375135.1 Sphingobacteriales bacterium
ATTACCGCCATGGCCTATACTGAAAGCTGCCGAAGAAAGCAGCTGCAAACGCTTGTACATATTGCCTGTTTTGTAGGCGCTGGGTGGGTCCTGGAAATGATTGATCAGGTAAGAAATACAGAAGATTGCGGAAGTGCCGACAAGACCCCATTTGATCACTTCATTGAAAGGGATGAACGTGACGGACAGGAAAACAACCACCACGATAATGGAGAGTTTGAGCCATATATTGTGGATGATCGTTACAATGGATATAAATGCCGCGATCACCATACCCATCAATGGGGCGATGAGGATAAAGGCAAGCGTTTTTGTGATCTTGTCCATTTCAATACTGTGGATCCCGGCATGGGCTATGGCAGCTCCAGCGAATCCACCGATTAACGTATGTGACGACGATGAAGGAATTCCAAACCACCATGTCAGAAGATTCCAGATGATCGCCGCGATCAATCCCGATAAAATCACAGGCATTGTGATGGCATCGCTATGAACCGTTTTTGCAATGGTATTGGCAACGTTATGGTCCTTGAATATGAAAAATGCGACTACGTTGAAGAACGCCGCCCAAAGTACGGCCTGAAAAGGAGTCAGTACTTTTGTAGATACAATAGTTGCTATGGAGTTGGCTGCATCATGGAAGCCATTTATGTAGTCGAAGATCAAAGCCAGCGCAATGATGATAATTAGGAGCGTCATAGTTGTTTCGGTGGACGAAGGCTCAATAGAAAGCCCTCATTTACTGGTTACGCGTATTTGATAATTATGGACTCTATCACATTACCTGCATCTTCACATTTGTCGGTGGCATCTTCCATCACCTGGTAGATCTCACGCATCTTGATCACTTCCTTGGCATCATCCACTTCTGCAAAAAGCCTTTCAATGTTTTGGTCAAAAAGATCGTCGGCCTGGTTCTCTATGCTGTTGATCTTCACGATCGCTTCGGTGATCTGGCGTAAATTCTTCATATTCCTCAGTTCCTTAACGGCCAGGCATACCTGCTCAGCACTCATTTCGATCAGGTCGGCAAATTTGCGAAGCCCGTTATCGTCCTGGTGAATATGGTAAAACATAATTTTTTTTGCCGCGGCATAAATATGATCAGCAACATCATCCAACGCGGTGGCGAGGTAATGGATGTCTTCCCGGTCGAAAGGGGTAATGAAATTGCGGCTTAGTTCCGTGAATATCTGGTGGGTTGCTTCGTCGTTTTTATGCTCCAGATCCTCGATATGGGTCATGATTTCTTTTCGCTTTGAAGTATCTTTTTCATTGACGAGTTGCTTCAGGATGCCTGACATGAGCAATACTCTTTCACTTGAATCTTCAAACAGGGAATAAAAGATCCTGTCTTTAGGCAGAAATATTTTGAGGAAAGTGTTCAGAGCCATCACTATAATTTCCGCAAAAGTACTTTTAATGGCGGGGGAATCTTTTTGGGAGGGACAGTTAATGATTTCTTAACATTGGGGTTCAATTGAGGCCCGTTCATTTGCAACAGATTCCAATGAAAAGGCTTCTTCACATATTATCCCTGGTGTTGATTCAGCAGACTGCTCAAGGGCAGTTCCTGATGGATATAATCGATACAACCAAAGAATTAGGGAAAAGCAACGTTGACAGGGCGAACCATATTCGCATTTCGGGGTATATGCAGGCTCAGTTCCAGATCGCCTCGGCCAAGGGAGCCGATAGTTATGGCGGAGGACCTTTCGCCCCCCAGTCAAACAACCGTTTCATGATCAGACGAGGCCGTGTTCGATTCGACTATGGCCGGACAGACGCCCAAAACCGAAACCAGATGCAGTTTGTGTTACAGCTCGACGGGACGGAGCGCGGGGTTTTTATCAGGGACCTCTGGGGTCGGTTTTGGGATAATAAATGGGAACTTTTCCACTTTACCACCGGCATGTTCGCACGACCGTTTGGATTTGAGATCAACTATTCATCAGGCGACAGGGAAACACCGGAGCGGGGAAGGATGTCGCAGACCCTTATGAGGACGGAAAGGGACCTAGGACTGATGGCCAGTATGGAGAACAGGAGAAAGTCTTCCGGATCTTGGAAGTTCTTCAGGATTGATGCGGGGCTGTTTAACGGTCAGGGCCTGACGGCGCCTGGTGAGTTTGATGATTTTAAGGACTTTATTGGCCAGGTGGTCATTAAGCCCCAGAAATTGGGTGAACAAGTCACCATTGGTGGCGGGGTTTCCATGCTCCTTGGCGGGTTGGTGCAAAACTCGGCGTACACCTATCGTATGCAAGAAAAGAATAGTATTGTTCAATTCCTGCCGGATTCCACCACTACCACTCCCGGTGCAAAACTTCCCAGGAGATACTATGGTATCAACACGCAGTTAAAGTACAAAACAGCATGGGGCTTAAGTGAAATCAGGGGTGAATTCTGGAAGGGAACCCAAACAGCCTTTCAAAACTCCACTACTACTCCAGACGCATTACCCCTTTTAGCCGATGGTAAATTTGCCCCTATGTACATCCGGCCATTCAACGGTGGATTTTTTTATTTCCTGCAGAACATTGCCAGCACAAAGCATCAGGTAGTACTTAAGTACGACTGGTACGATCCGAATACAAGGGTCTCCGGACTGGCATTGGGTGCCAATGGGTCGAATTTTACAGAGGCGGATGTGCGTTACGGCACCTGGGGTACAGGATATATATACCATTTTGATGAACACCTCAAACTGGTGTTTTACTACGAATGGGTGAAGAACGAAATGACCCTGCTTAATGAATATACCATCGATAAATCGGACAACATTTTCACAGTCCGTGCACAGTTTCGATTTTAGTGATGTGAATAAGTTCCAGCCCTAGTAACAATTCCTTAACGCTGGGGTAATATGCCCATAATCTAGCAGTCATTGCTTTGCCGACAAATTAAGGACCCATGTTGGGACGCAATATTACTCTACTACTACTCTTACTTTCAGGAATTCAAACAATGGCCCAAACCGGTCGACTTACCGGTAAAGTTACCAATGACAGGAACGAGCCGATTTCAAGTGCCTCAATCAGTTTGTCAACTGGCGGCGGTACCGTTACCAATGTTGACGGATTTTTTACATTAAATCTGGCGTCGGGCAAGAAACATGAAATCAAGATATCTGCAATAGGCTTTCAGGCTAAAACTGTGGAAGACATTGAAATCAATACCGGTTTGACAACCGAACTGAACATTGTTTTACAGGCAGCATCGAAGGAAATGTCCAACATCGTAGTTACCAGTACCAAATCAAGTGCACGCCGCGAAACGGTTAATTCAATAATCAGTTTTCAGAAAAATACCAATACGGTTGCCTCTGTTATTTCTGCTGAAACAATCCGCCGGTCGCCGGACAGGAATACCGGTGAGGTCCTGAAGCGTATTCCCGGTGCGTCCATACAGGACGGCAAATTCCTTGTCATTCGCGGCCTTGCGGACAGGTATAACCAGGCCCTGCTCAATGGAATTCCCTTGAGTAGTACAGAGCCTGATCGTAAGACCTTCTCTTTCGATCTCATCCCCTCCTCAATGATCGATAATATTGTCATCAATAAGGCCTTTGTGCCCGAGATGCCCGGGGAATGGGCGGGGGGCCTTGTTCAGGTGAACACGCGCGATATTCCGACGAATAATTTTTTCAACATCCAGATTGGATCGGGTTTCAATACGCAGACCGTTGCAAATGATTTTTATAGTTACAAAGGTGGCAAGCTGGATTGGTTGGGAGTTGATGACGGGACCCGTGCGCTGCCCTCAAATTATGTAAATAAGAGTACGTTCAACGGTTATAACCAGGCAGAAAAGAATAGCGTTGGACTGGCTATGGAAAATACATGGGAAGCACAACAAACCAATATTTTACCACTCAATACAAGCTTTCAGGCTAACGGCGGGTTTAAGGGTAAGCTCTTCGGAAAAAGGATCGGGGGTGCTTTTGGGCTTACCTACAACCGAAACGTGCGCAACCTGAAACTTCAAAACAACCAGTACGCTTTTACCAGTTCCGGCCTCGGTACTGATTACGAATTCAATGATGATCGTTATTCAACAGATATTCTGGCCGGGGCACTGGGTAATCTGACCTATGAGTTTAATGCCAATAATAAGATTTCATATAAGACGATTTTCAATGTCAATACTTCAGACTACACCATACGGCGTGGTGGCACGGAGAACTTTGGCTCATCTTCGCTGGATAGTGTAAGGGCAAACGAACTTGGCTTTCAACAAAATACCTTCTGGAGCAACCAGATTTCAGGTGATCATAACTTTACCGGTGCGGGTGCAAGGCTGAAATGGTTTGGCTCTTTTAATATTCTCGATGGATATACCCCTGACCAAAGAAGGATTTTCTATCGCAAAGACAATTCCGGCGCCAGTACCAATGGCTACGAGATGTTGATCGGTGATGTTCTGTCGCAGAGAAGCGCCAATCGTTTCTATCAGTATCTTAACGATTATGTGTATACCGCAGGTGGCGATGTGCAAAAGAATTTTGAGTTGTTCAACCAGCGCCAGGTTGTCAAGGCGGGATATCTGTTCCAGGTTCGTGACAGGCTGTTTGATGCCAAGCCATTTTCAGTCGCTCTTACAGGAAACAATCCTTCTTTAAAGGGACAGCAAGCTGAACAGGTTTTTGTGCCATCAAATTTCGGCGATCGAGAACAGGGCAAATTTTATTTTGATGCCATACAAGGCAACAGGTTTCGCTATATGGCCAATACGATCCTGAATGCGGCTTTCCTGCAGTTCGACAATCAGTTCGGCAAGGCTGTGAGGATGGTATGGGGTGTTCGGGTGGAAGACTTTGACCAGCTGGTAGGCAGTGTAAAAAAGAGCGATCCCCGCCATATTTATTCCCGGGTACGCGATTTCCTTCCTGGATTCAATGCCACATTTAAATTGTCTTCTAAGACCAACATCCGTTTGAGTGGATCGCAGACCGTTGTTCGTCCGGAATTCCGGGAATTAGCGCCCTTCGAGTTTTACGATTTTGAGTTGAACGCCGCTGTACAGGGTAATGCCAACCTCAAACGCACAAAGGTGACCAACTTGGACCTGAGGTATGAACTTTATCCCCGCGGTGGTGAGACGTTTAATATTGGTGTTTTCTATAAGCACTTCGATAAGCCGATTGAACAGCTCTTCTTCCAGGGTGGCGGTGGAGCATCTTTCTTCCCATTTGCAAATCCCGAGAGTGCCGTTTCAATGGGTGCTGAAATGGAGTTCAGGAAAAGGCTTGACTTTATTCCCGCCCTCAGGAATTTCACATTCCAGACAAACGTTGCCTATATCTATAGCCGTATAAATGATGATAGCCTTAAATTGGCGGGCTTCTCAATAGACAGGCCAATGCAGGGCCAGTCGCCCTACGTGATCAATGCATCTCTGATGTATGACTGGGAGAAAGCCGGTTTTAACACCACACTGCTTTTCAACCAAATCGGACGCAGGATTTACCTGGTTGGCAACGTATATCAGCAGGTGCCTGATGTGTGGGAGAATTCAAGACCAATACTCGATTTTCAAATGGCAAAGAAGCTGATGAAGAACAAAGCGGAAGTTCGCCTGAATGTTCAGGACATCCTGAACCGCAAGCTCATTTTCTATCAAAATGCCAACGACAATAAAGCCTATGAAGCAGGTACTGATCCGGTTCGCTTCAGCAGGAGGTTTGGGACCACGATCAGTGCAACATTCGCATACAACTTTTAAAAGCATAAATCAGGAATCAATCATTATTATGAAACGTATACTTATCCTAGCAGTGTTAACCGGAATTTTGGGTACCGGATGCCGTAAGATCGAAGTGGATGGAGACAACAATCCAACCGTTGTGCCGCCGCAGCCTCCGGGACGGCAGACTATTAC
>JANMHK010000399.1:0-8470 GCA_031375135.1 Sphingobacteriales bacterium
TTGGAGTTGCTGGTTGATCTTTTCGCGTTGCGATAAGATTTCATCGAGTTCCGATTGTCCGCATACACTTCTGAGCGTAGTCTGCGAGATCTGCGAAGTGGCCTGCAGGTAATTTTCAACTTGTATGATGGCTTTATCAGGATGCAAGACCCTGAAATACACCACTGCATTCACTTTGATAGAAACGTTATCCTGCGTGATCACATCTTGTGGCGTCACGTCGAGCACTACGGTACGCAAACTCACCTTCACCATTTTGTCAACAATGGGTATTAGTAAGATAAGACCCGGCCCTTTTACGCCTCTGCCTGCAAGTCGGCCCAGCCTGAAGATCACCGCCCGCTCATATTCTTGCAGAATACGGATGGAAGTAGTAAGGATATACAAACCAAAAAGAACAACCAGGATCAGCAGTACAGGAATATTGTCTAGCATATATGTGTTTTAAACTCTTTCAACCGTTAATCTAAAATTTTTCTCTTCCAGCACCCTGACCAACGCACCCGCTTCAATTTTCTCCGCTGATGTTTTGATATGGGCCTCCCATATTTCACCATGGACGCGGATGCTGCCAACAGGATCAAGATCTTTCAATACTACGCCAGTTTCGCCAATAAATCCTTCGATCCCGGTCACAGGTTTTGCGAGCTGTGCTTTGACCCCCGCCCGAAGTATGAATAAGAAAAACAGCACGGTCAGTCCGACAGTGGTTATTATCAATGGAAGTGAAATTTTCAGTAGGGGGAAGATGGGGTCTTCTTTGATCAGCATGAGCGAACCCAGCACTAAGGAGACTACGCCACCGATGGTGAGCAGTCCATAGCTGGTGACTTTGATCTCCAGGATCAGTAAGATGATACCGAACAGGATCAGCGCCAGGCCTGCATAATTCACCGGCAGCGCGTTCAAGGCATAGAGTCCGAGAATCAGGCCGATGCCCCCTACGACCCCAGGGAAAATGGCGCCGGGATTATAAAGCTCGAACAGGATCCCGTAAAACCCGATCATCAATAATATATAGGCCAGGTTGGGATCGCTGAAGACGTTCATTAGTTTTTCGCCAAGGGTCATATCCACCTGTTCAACACCTGCTGTTGCCGTCTTGAGGGTAACCGTCGACCTGCTGAGTTGGATAGTACGACCGTCTAATTCTTTTAATAATTCTTTCGTGCTGGTGGCCACCAGATCTACCACCTGTTTTTGTACGGCGATGATGCCCGTAATGGATTCGCTTTCCCGAACGGCCTGTTCGGCCCAATCGGCATTCCGGTTTCTTTTCTCGGCAATGGTACGAATGAATGCCACCGCATCGTTGGTGGCTTTCTTGTTCATGGTCGAGTCCATCTGGCCATTGCTAAGAACGGGATGGGCTGCGCCGATATTGGTAGCTGGGGCCATTGCAGCGATATGCGCCGCCATGGTGATGAATACCCCCGCCGAACCCGCATGGGCCCCGGGAGGATTTACATACACTACTACCGGGAGCTTAGCTTCCATGATGGCCGACACAATCGTACGGGTCGACTTCAACAAACCACCGGGTGTATTTAGATTAAGGATGATGCACTGCGCATTTTCTTTTTCAGCCTTCTTGATGCCGCGCTCGATATAACTGGCCGAAGCCGGATTGATCGATCCGTCTACGGTAATCGAAATAACCTTCTGCGCCCAGAGTATGAAGGGGCAGAGCATTAGGAAGATGATTGAAAGGATTTTTTTACTCACCATCAGTAATTTACCCATTTTTCGCGCCCCGTGGAGAATTCGGGTAAACGATTTTTTCGAATGGCCCGCCCCGTTGCAAAAGTTTAGGTCAACCGGTTTTTTCGAATGTGCCACCCGGAGCAGAAGTTTATATCAACTGGATTTTTCAAATGGGCCACCAGGAGCAGAAGTTTAGATCAACTGGATTTTTCGAATAGCCCGCCCCGTTGCAAAAGTTTAGATCAACCGGTTTTTTCGAATAACGATGGGATTGGAGGATAGAGGGTTCCCAGCCCATTTTCTGTGCCCAAAAAAATATTTTGGAAAAAACTTGGAAAAATGAACAGTGTTCATTTTCTTTGTACTGTTAATTAAATTATGACAATAGCCAGCAGAAAGCAAAGGGAAAAAGAGGAAATGAGGGAACTCATCCTGGACGCCGCCAAGAATATCTTCCTGGAGAAAGGCTATACGGAGACCAGTATCCGGACTATCGCGGAAAGGATCGAGTATAGTCCCGGTACCATTTACCTCTATTTCAAGGAAAAAGATGAGATCTTCCACTCACTGCATCAGGAAGGTTTCAGGAAGCTGGTCGGCATGATGTCGCCGTTACAGTATGTAGAACATCCTTTCGATCGGCTAAAAGCCATGGGAAGGATCTATATGGATTTTGCCAAACAGAACAAAGATTTTTATGACCTGATGTTCATCATGCAGGCGCCCATGAACATGGAGAAAGATGAATGTTGGGAAGAGGGTGACAGGGCGCTGGACCATTTGAAGCAGGTGATCCGCGACTGCCAGGAAGCTGGCCGCTTCCAGGGCAGAAATGTAGATTTTCTCTCATTTACGATCTGGTCTGCCATGCATGGCATGTGCGCACTCTATTGTAATGAGAGGTGCCAAGCCTACGAAGACATAGAGCCCTTGACCCTAATGGATGAAGGCTATAAGAATTTGATCGATATGCTGGAAAGGATTTGACCCCTTTTTTTGCTCGGTCGGTGAACACTGTTCAGCATTTATACAACGTTAATATATGAAACGCTTATTACTTCTAATGTTCTTACTCGGACTCGGTACAGCCCAGATTAAAAGCCAGACTCCACTCGACGCTTATATCAAAGAGGCCCTGACGAATAACCTGGTGCTCCAGCAAAAGAACATTACCCTCGAGAAAAGTGTATTGGCCCTGAAAGAAGCCCGCAGCTACTTTCTGCCAACCACCTATTTAGACGGATCCTACACCCTGGCACAAGGCGGGCGTGACATCACAATCCCCGTAGGTGATCTGCTCAACCCGGTTTATCAAACGCTGAACCAACTTACCGGCTCCACAAAGTTCCCGACCATTGAAAACGTCTCTGAACAATTTCTTCCTAATAATTTCTATGACCTCCGCATCAAAACCTCTATGCCGGTTTATAACCCCGCATTGAAATACAACCGGAACGTAAAAGAACAGGAGATCAAACTGAAGGGCAATGAAATCGAGATTTATAAACGCGAACTGGTGCGGGAGATCAAACAATCCTATTTCAATATCCTCATGGCTGAAAAAGCCATTCATATCTATGGCTCTGCCCTAAACGTCGTCAACGAAAACCTGCGCACCAATCAATCCCTGCTCACAAACGGGAAAGGTCTTCCCGCTTATGTTTCCCGCGCCGAAAGCGAAGTCAAATTGGTTGAAACACAACTCGCTAACGCACAGAATGAGAAACAAAAATCCATCGCCTTTTTCAATTCCCTTCGCAATGCTTCCATCTCAGACTCTGTAACGCTTCTAGACATCAACCTGCCGGAAGAAACACAGAGAGCAATTCAGGAATATGCAGACAATATCAATGCGCGCGAAGAATTGAAATCTCTGGCCATTGCAAAAGACATCAGCTATCAGACCCTAAAATTCAACAAAGCCTACCATGCTCCGCGTGTCAATGCATTTCTTGACCTCGCTGCGCAGGACTTCAATTTCAAAGTCAACAACAGTTCTTTCTTCTACCTAGGTGGTATGCAACTCACCGTCCCCATTTTCGCGGGCAACAGGAACTTATATACCATCAAACAAACTGAATACGACATTAAAACGATCGAACTCTCAAACCAGAACTTGCGCAGAAATCTGGAACTCGCAGCGTTCAACAGCAAAAGCAATGCAAAAACCAGTTACAATAATTTCCTTTCATCCATCAAGCAGGAAGAGGCCGCACAGAAATATTTTAAACTGATCGATCGCGGCTATAAAGAGGGCATCAATAATTTTATTGAAATGCTCGATGCGAGAAACCAACTCACGCAAACACAATTGCAAAAAGAACTCACCAGATACCGTTTACTCGCCGCCATGGCCGATTACGAACGTCAAACATCCTCATACAACTTCAACTAATTAAATACTGCATTATGCGTCAACTGTTATCCATCATCAGCTTATCGGTAATCCTTTCCGCATGCGGAAGCAAAGCAGCAGAGACTAAAATCAAAGAAGCCGATAAACCCATCCCGGTAAAACTGATCTCGATCAAAGAAGAAGCGGCAGACAATATTATTCATGTCACCGGTTATCTCTCCACAGAAAACGAAACAAAACTTTCTTTTAAAACAGGCGGCGTCATCGAGCGCATGCTTGTAAAAGAAGGCGATAGAATACGAAAAGGCCAACTATTGGCGACCATTAAATCAACAGAGATCTCGGCCCAGGTCCAGCAGGTACAACTCGCTGTTCAAAAAGCAGAACGAGATTATCAAAGGGCGCAGAATCTTTATGCCGACAGTGTAGCAACGCTGGAGCAATTGCAAAACTCAAAAACAGGTTTGGACATCGCTCGTCAAAATTTGTCCCAGGTTTCTTTTAACCAACAATTCTCACGGATCTACGCCACACAAGATGGTTTCATCATCAGAAAAATGAAGAACGAGGGCGAGCTCAGCGAACCCGGTGCTGCCGTGTTTATCGCGGGCGGTGTTTCCAGCGCTTCGGCCTGGGTACTTTCTACCGGCGTCTCAGATAAAGAATGGTCGCTCATCGAGAAAGGTAATGCTGCGATTGTTTCTTTTGAGGCTTTCTCAGGCAAATCATTCCCGGCTATCGTTTCTAAGAAATCATTGGCCAGCGATCCGGTCGACGGATCATTTGGTTTAGAACTGAAGATCAATTTCGGCAAAGAGCAGCCCGCTACCGGCATGTTCGGCAAAGCGTCAATTACGAGCAACAACAAACAGAATGGCTACAGCATTCCTTACGAATCCCTGTTAGAGGCCAATGGGAAAAAGGGTTTTGTGTTTGCCAGCAATGATGGCAAAACCGTGAAGAAGGTTGAAGTAATTGTGGGCATGATCAACAACAACAATGTCCAGATCGTCAGCGGCCTCGAGCAATATAAATACGTAGTGTCTTCCGGATCTCCTTACTTGAACGACGAATCCATCATCCAGGTAGTCAAATAAGCTGGACGCTATCAGAATTATACAATACCAAAACGCACCATATGCGATTCACATCATTTTTTGTTAAAAACTCCTCTCTTACACTCGTGTTGTTTCTCATGATCATCGTAGTGAGTGCCACCACCGTGATGAACATGCCTCGGGCCGAAGATCCAGAGCTCAGTCCGCCTCAATTCCCCATTGTGATCATCTATCCGGGTACCAGTCCGCAAGACATGGAAGAACTGATTGTTAAACCCCTTGAAAAAAAGATCAGCGAACTCGACGACATTAAAGAGATCAAAACCAAGATCAATGATGGAGTTGCCGTTATTGAAGTAGAGTATAAGTATGAGTCGGACGTTGAAGCCAAATACCAGGAACTTGTTAGAGAAGTGAATGTATTAAGACCCACACTTCCCGCCGATATTTATAAACTGGAAGTAAGAAAGATCACGCCCACAGACGTAAACGTTTTGCAAGTTTCGCTAGTATCAGAAAATGCTTCCAATGAAAAGATGAAGTTCTATGCCAAAGAACTAAAAGAAATACTGGAAAAAGAAAAGACCCTCAAGAAAGTTGAGTACTGGGGCGTGCAGGAACAAAGCATTCGCATCGATCTGCAGCTCGACAAGATCGCCAAACTGAATATCCCGATCAACTATGTCATTGGCAATATTCAAAGTGAAGCTGCCAATATCCCGGCAGGAAGTATCCGTGCCGGAGAGAAAATTTTGAATATCAAAACCAGCGGTAAATACAAAAACATTGAAGAGATCCGGAACACAGTAGTGTATAGTGCCAATGGCAATGTAACCAGGTTGAAAGACATCGCAGAAGTGAATTTTTCAGATGATGAACAGAAACATATTGTAAGACTGAACGGCCATCGCAGCGTGCTTGTGACTGCTGCGCAAAAAGCTGGAGAAAATATCGCCCGCACCCAGAAGGCCTATCTGCCCCTGCTGAATAGTTTTGAAAAAACACTGCCTCCCAACATCGAGCTGGTTCGAAATTTCGATCAGGCTGCGAACGTAGACAGAAGACTGAGCGGTTTGGGTATTGATTTCCTGATCGCCATCGGGTTGGTGCTGATCACCTTGTTGCCCCTCGGTAACCGCGCCTCAATAGTGGTGATGGTCGCCATACCGCTTTCATTAGGACTCGGTATTGTTGCCCTGAATGCACTGGGTTATTCATTGAATCAGCTCAGTATTGTAGGCTTTGTGGTTGCACTAGGTCTGCTCGTTGATGATAGTATTGTGGTGGTTGAAAATATAGAACGATGGCTTCGCGAAGGACATACCCGAAGCTATGCGGCCATAGAAGCAACCAAACAAATCACGCTGGCCGTTATCGGCTGTACCGCCACATTGATGATCGCGTTCATGCCGATTGTTTTTCTTCCTGAAGGCTCGGGCGAATTCATTCGAAGCTTACCATTAGCTGTAATCGCCACCGTCTTTGCCTCGATGCTGGTTTCACTCACCATTGTTCCCTTCATGGCCAGCAGGGTATTGAAAGCTGACCATAATCCCGAAGGAAACATTTTCATGAGGGGTTTAAGAAAGCTGATCAGCGGAAGCTATACCAAGTTGCTTGACAAAGCCCTGCAACGTCCCGTCACTACCGTGTTGATCGCTCTCGGCTTTTTCATCGCATCCCTTGGCATTTTCAATATCATCGGATTCAGGATCTTCCCTGCTTCAGAAAAACCGCAATTCCTGGTCAATATCAATATGCCCTTGCAGAGTAACATCGAGGCAACAAACCTGATGGCGAAAAAAGTAGAAAAGTTCTTGCAGAAAGAAGAATCCATCACGTATTTCACAACCAACGTTGGAAAAGGAAATCCACGGATTTACTATAACGAGATTCCCGTAAACGAACAACCCGACTTCGCGCAGATCTTTGTGCAGATGGGTAATGAGGTGCCAGCTGTTGAGAAAAGAAAACTGATCGTTTCACTGCGTGAAAAACTAGCAGGCATTCCAGGTGCCCAGATCGAAGTAAAAGATTTTGAACAAGGACCGCCAGTTGAAGCGCCGATCGCCATCCGGATCGTTGGCGATAACCTGGACACATTAAAAACTCTGGCCGAAAAAGCAGAGCAGATGATGAAATCAGTGGATGGTGCGATCTATGTGAAGAATGACGTGGGACTGTTGAAATCAGATCTCAGATTAAACATCAATACCGAAAAATCCAGGAGCCTGGGTATACTTACTGCAGATATTGACAAAACAGTTCGATTGGCAATCTCGGGCGTAGAGTTGGGTCAGTATACCAATGAGCAGGGCGATGATTATAATATTGTTGTGAACGCTCCGAAAGATAAATTCGCGACGCTGAAAACCTTCGACGATATCTACGTGAATAATGCAATTGGCACGCCGATTCCCCTGAAACAGGTTGCCGATATGCAGTTTGAATCTTCGCCTACCAGCATCAAACACCTCAATAAAGAGCGATATGTGCTGATCACTGCTTTTAATAGAGAAGGCGTTTTGGCCGAGAAGATCACAAAAGACTTCATAGCACAAGCATCAGCATTGAAACTGCCTGAAGGCTATAGCATCCAGCTTGCCGGAGAAGTGGAAAGCAGTAAAGAAGCATTTGGCGGAAGCTTTGGCACGGTTGTGATCGCGACCATTTTCCTGTTTATTATGGTTCTCTTGCTTGAATTCAAAACTTTCAAAAGCACCCTGATTGTACTATCTGTCATCCCGCTCGGCATGATCGGTGGCGCCATGATGTTATGGTTCACCGGAAATCCACTGTCGTTTGTGGCCATCATCGGCTTCATCGCACTAGCTGGTGTTGAAGTGAAGAACTCGATCTTATTGGTTGATTTTACTAACCAGCTGCGGGAACAGGGCAAGGGCCTGGACGAGGCGATCAAAGAAGCCGGTGAAATCCGTTTTCTTCCCATCGTACTCACCAGCTTAACTGCTATCGGCGGTTTAACTCCCATCGCGCTAAACAGCAATCCACTCGTATCGCCACTGGCCTTAGTGCTAATCGGCGGATTGATATCGTCAACGATATTGTCGAGAATTGTTACGCCGGTGATTTACAAGTTGATACCGCCGCGCGTCGAAGCGATTGGCTGATTGGCTAATTTACTAATTGGCTAATTCTTCAAACTTAATGTTCTTGATATTATCCAAGAGCTTACGGAGAGGAATTAGCCAATCAGCCAATTAGAAAATTAGCTAATTACTTCTTAACCCTTTCAATCAACTCAACGATGAGGGCCGTCCAACCCGTTTGGTGGCTCGCACCGAGGCCTTTGCCGGAATCGCCATGAAAATATTCGTAAAACAAGAGGAGC
>JANMHK010000413.1:0-2280 GCA_031375135.1 Sphingobacteriales bacterium
GAGCCTTATTTGTTTTAACCGTCTGTGCAGACAATTGTAAGAAGGATAAAACGATGGGAAGGATTAATAAACCTGTCCCGGGAGATGGTTTTTTATTCATCTTTCAATTTAGGAAATTGATCTGAAATTTGTTATGTGTACACCGTATCTCCAAGGTGAACTATATCTTGCCTGTTTATTAAGGGTGCAATAGTTTTCCAGTAAAGTATTTTATGGCCCATTTAACCGAAGAACGGATGTTTATGTTGAATCTTTAATGGCAATGGCTGGTGAAAACGGCAGCAGAAAAAACCTACGTTCGTCGGCAATGTCGGCAATTGGTCAAATTATGCTAATCATTTCAATCACCAATGATCTTATTGAGCATGGCCAGTTTGACCAACTCAGCGGTATTTTTCGCGGAGAATTTAAAGAGCAGGTTTCTCCTATGGGTATCCACAGTGGTAGCACTGATCCCCAGCTTTTTGGCAACGTCAATATTTGTCATTCCTTCTGCGATCAACTCCAACACCTGTTTTTCCCTTCGGGTAACGATGAACTTATTATCTGAGCCGGATTTCAGTGACCGGGCGGCCTCGAAGCTCATATAGGTTTTACCTTTCACCACGGCTTCAACGGACTCCAACAACTCATTAGCAGATGCGTTTTTCAGAACGTAGCCAGAAGCGCCGTTATCCATCATTCTCTGCACAAAACTTTTCTGATTAAACGTGCTGAGTCCGATGATAAAAACGGAAGGGTATTTTTCTTTTACCTCCTTGCACAGATCAATACCACTCACATCCGGCAGATTAATATCCATTAAGATCACATTAGGGAGTCGATTTTTCAGGAAAGAAAGGCAGGAGGATCCACTCATGGCATGCCCTATTAACTCAATACTTTTCTCATATTGAAGCAAAGACCTGATCCCTTCAATAACCATATAATGGTCATCCACTATAAATACACTGATAGACATTATATATCCAATTCTATATGAACAGAAGTACCTTTACCCGTTTGTGAACTTACATCCAATTTTCCTTTCAGGAACTCTACCCTGTTTCTGATATTGTTCCAGCCTATTCCATCCGTTGCACGCAGGATCTCTGTGTCAAAACCAATGCCATCATCCTCCACTTCAAGCGTCAACCCACCCTCCGTTCTGCTGATCTGGACAATGACGTTTTTGGCCGACGCGTGTTTTAAGGCATTATGGACCAATTCCTGGACAACCCTATATAATGTTATGGAGGTGGTTTGATCTATATCGGCCCCCTCCATCTTAAGCGACTGGTACTGCACATTCAGCGCGCCAGTTTGGCTGATCCCGATGCAAAAATCTTTAAGAGCGGCATCGAGCCCAAATTTCACCAGAACCTCAGGCATCATGTTGTGTGCAACACGCCTCATTTCCTGGATGGAACTGTCCAGCATTTCTATGCTGCGTTCAAAAGCCCGCGCGTTATCAGGCGTCATGATCAAATTTCCTTTCATAGTATTAAGCGAGTATTTTATTCCTGATAACATGCCCCCCAAGCCATCATGGAGGTCTTTTGCGAGCCTCGTCCTTTCCTGCTCTTCCCCTTTCAGCACGGCTTCTGTTGCGGACTGGTATTTTTCTTTTTCCAGTTCACTGATCCGCTGCAGTTGGATCTTTTGTTTATGTTGATAGTTAGCGTAGCTGAGCAAAGAGATCACCATCAATGAAGCTGCTCCACCTATCAAAATATAGTTAAGTGTATTCTTCTGTTTGATCACCGACCGCTGCAGTTTGATCTGGATGTCTTTTTTTGCCGACTCATACTTTGTTTCTGATTCTATGGAAACTTTTCTGATCCGCTCAGTATTGATGCTGTCTGAAATAACATCTGCCTGTTGCATATATTTTTGCCCGGTTTCCAGATCATGCAGGGCGATATGGATATTTGACAAAGTTCCCAGGGTTTTCATTTTGTCTAACACCAGATTATTGTCATTAGCCAACTTAAGTGATTGGTTGCCGTAATCCCTGGCAGCCTCAAAGTTCTTCTTATAATATTCATCCAGGGCAAGCCCACGCAACGAAGTGGCTATACCTTCTGTACCATCCAACTTTGTATATAACGCAAGGGATCTTCTATAATAATTTCCCAGGGCTTTGTAGTTTCCCATATTCAGGGCCAGATCGCCAAGATTGAGCATTTGCGAAGCTTCCATCTCTAAATTGCCTATTTTCCTTCCTATAGCTAATGCTTCCATCCACACTTCCTGCGCCCTGGCATATTCTCTTTTTTTGGAATAACTCATCCCCAGATT
>JANMHK010000442.1:0-9423 GCA_031375135.1 Sphingobacteriales bacterium
GTTTTCAATCCCTTCACGATGTGGTTGATTATTTTGTGGTGAACGTAAGCTCCCCCAATACACCCGGACTTCGGGAACTCCAGGAGAAAGACGCGCTGACCAAAATATTCAGGGCACTTATAGACATCAACCTGAAAAACGATCAACCTAAGCCCCTGTTGCTTAAAATTGCACCAAACCTCACCGAAGAACAGTTGTCCGATATATGTGAACTGGCACTAAGTTTAAAGCTCGACGGCCTGGTGGCTACCAATACCACTATATCCAGGGAAGGACTTTCTCCTGATTCAAAAAAACACCTGGATAAGATCGGGGCAGGAGGACTTAGCGGAAAACCCCTACAGTTACGGTCAACCGAAGTGCTGAAATATTTACACAAACATACCGGCGGTAAGATCACACTCATCGGTTCAGGTGGAATCTTCAACGGTCAGGATGCACAGGAAAAGCTTGATTCAGGTGCCAGCCTTGTTCAGGTATGGACAGGATTCATTTATGAAGGCCCGGCTATTGTCAGGAAGATCTGCAGGGCACTTCGGTAATATGAATTGTACTGTTATATTTGCCAACTTATTCATATATATGGAGCATCTTTTTAATTTAGACGCGCTGATCAGCCTGATCACCCTTGCAACGCTCGAAATTGTTCTGGGGATCGACAACGTCATCTTCGTATCCATCCTGATGGGAAGACTTGACGAAAGACAAAAGCTGAAAGCCCGCAGATTATGGATGGTATTGGGCATCACCGTACGCATATTATTGCTGCTGGGGTTAGGTTGGCTGGTCACCAATGGCAACATGGAATTGATCGGCTTTAATCTCGGTGGTAAGCACCTGGGCTTCAATCTCCGGAATATAATCATGCTCGTGGGTGGACTTTTCCTGATCTACAAAACCGTTAAAGAAATCCACAACAAACTGGAAGGCGAAGAGCATCCTGAAGACATAAAAATAAAGTCCAACGCTTTCAGCGGAATTGTTACGCAGATCATCCTGGTAGACATGATCTTTTCTTTCGACAGCATCATCACTGCAGTTGGTATGGCCAGGCACGTTGAGATCATGATCGTTGCCGTTATCATCGCCATGATCATCATGTTCTTTTTCTCAGAAAAAATTTCAACATTTATCCATAAGCATCCTACCCTAAAGATGCTGGCGCTCGCATTTTTGCTGATGGTCGGATTCAGTCTTTTCTTCGAAGGCCTCGAACCTGTTCATGGAAGTCATATCGACAAAGGATATATTTATTTCGCTATGGCATTTTCATTCCTGGTGGAACTGTTGAACCTTTGGATGCGCAAGCGTCAGAAACTAAAAAAGCCTATAGAACTGCGTGAGCCCATGCTGCGGCAAATGCCCCCAGGCGTTTACGATGATTCTGCGCATTAAGATATTTGTAAAAAATCCGGTAGAAAGGGCCATGTAGAAACCCGCTTAAACAGCGTGCGTCATTAATACCGCAGCTGTTAACGCTGCGGTTTCGGTTCGAAGCCTGGTTGGACCCAGGGACACAGGCTGGTACTCTTTTTGTAAAGCCAGAGCAAGTTCTTCTGCAGTAAAATCCCCTTCCGGTCCGATTAATATACAAGAAGATCCTTCTGTACTGCCAACCAATTGCTGCAGAGGTTTTTTCTCGCCTTCCATGCAATGGGCAATAAAATTACTCGCTGCATGATGTGAAGTACTAAAGTTTGAAAATGTCACCGGTTCCCATAGTTCGGTTACCCATGCCTGTTGACTTTGCAACATTGCACTGATCAGGATACCCGTCCACCGATCTTTCTTTACAAACTGCCGTTCCGTCCTGTTGCAAAGCAAGGGAACCACGGCACTGATGCCAATTTCCGCAGCCTTTTCGAGAAACCATTCGAATCGTGATGCATTCTTCAAAGGGGATATAGCAATCATGATCTGACGTTCCGTTGGGGGAAATTCTTCAATGCTTTTTATAGAAACCGCACAATTTTTTTTCGAAGCTTCAGTAATCAACGCTTCTGCCACCAGACCTTTACCATTTGTCAGTTTAAGGGCGTCTCCTTTCTGCATACGCAGCACCTGCATCATGTGACGCATCGTGTCCTCCTCCAACAATGGAACAGCCTGATCACGAGAGAGTCCGGCCGCATAAAAAAAAGGAAGATTCATAATGGGCCATTAAAAAGGATTGTCCTCATCATCGCTGAAAGGAAGATCGTTCATTTTACTTCCTTTCTGGATATACAATTTAGGACCTTCAGCATCAGTAACCGGTTTCCAGTTTCCCCCACCAGCGGGTAGTGTGGGGTTTCCGCCTTCTTCGCCGTCGAGAAATTTCTGGATATGTAAAAGTGCCCGGAGTTTGATGGTTTCGAGAGAACCGTTACGGTGTTTGGCGATCCGTATAATGGTTTCCCCTTTCGTGCTCTCCCCGAACTCGTTTGTATTCATTTCGTAGTATTCCGGACGATACAGGAACATCACCAGATCCGCATCCTGTTCAATAGCACCGGATTCACGCAGATCACTCAGTTGGGGCATTTTATTGCCCTCTTTACGTTTCTCAACTTCACGACTTAACTGGCTCAGTGCCACGATGGGAACGTCAAGTTCCTTGGCCAGTCCTTTCAGGTTACGGGAGATGGTACTGATCTCCTGTTCACGGTTTCCGTTCTTATTTTCACTCGTGCCGCTCATGAGCTGCAGGTAGTCAATGATGATCAGTCCCACACCGTGCTTTTGCACAAGACGGCGACATTTTGCGCGTAGTTCGAATACGTTCAGGGCCGCGGAGTCGTCAATAAAAATAGGCGCAGTAGACAATCGCTGGATACCTTTTTTATAAAGCTGCTGCATTTCATGATCCTCCATTTTACCCCTGGCGATCTTTTCCAGCCAGATCTCACTTTCAGCTGAAAGGATACGTTGAACCAGCTGCCCGGCGCTCATCTCAAGACTGAACACTGCAACTGCTGTGGGTTTGGTGGGATGGAGCGCCGCATTACGGGCAAGGTTAAGCGCAAATGCCGTTTTACCAACCGAAGGTCTTGCCGCCAATATGATCAGATCCGATTTCTGCCAGCCGTAGGTAACCCGGTCAAGTGTTGTAAAACCGCTCGGAACTCCCGTTACATCTTCCTGCCGGTTACGCATATCTTCAATACGCTGTATCGTTTTCACCAACACCCGGTCTATGGAATCGAAATTCTTACGCAGGTGATTGTTGGTGATCTCAAATAATTTTGATTCCGCTTCGTCGAGCAAGTCAAATACGTCCGTACTGTCTTCATATGCGTCGCCAATGATCTCCCCGCTGATACGGATCAGTTCACGCTGGATAAATTTCTGCAGCACGATCCGGCAATGTGTTTCGATGTTGGCTGAGGATACAACGAAGTTGGTCAGTTTAGTAACAAAATATGGTCCCCCTACGATATCAAGTTCCTGCTTCAGCTTCAGTTCCTCTACCACTGTGAGCAAGTCGATCGGGCTGTTTTTACCGGCAAGCGATTGCATGGCTTTGTAGATCCGCTGGTGTGCATCTACATAAAAACATTCTGGCTTCAGAAGTTCTACAACAGTATCAAAGGCTGATTTCTCCAGCATGATAGCGCCCAGAACAGCTTCTTCAAGCTCTTTGGACTGCGGCGGTATCTTGCCATAAACCAGGGTACTCAGATCATGGGCAGGCTTTCTTCTGTTTTTTCGGTCACGATTAATATTGGTCAGGTCCATATATGAAAAACTGGGGCTAAGGAGTTTGAAATCTGCCTGCTGATACTTTCCGCTCGCATATGCGAATTCAAAAAAGTTCAGTCGGGCGGCGAATTTAACCTCAATATTTCTCCCTAGGAAAATTTTAATGAAACAATAGTTATTGAGAGCTCATTCACCTGGTTATCCACCATAAATGTAGGGTTTTAAACAGCTTTACCGGGTCTATCCACAATTCCGGGATAATTCAGCAGGAAACAGGACCTCTTGTACACAGGTCATGTGGTTAAATATATGGAGTACATTTTTTGGGTATATGGTGGTAACCTACAGTATGGACTTTCAGCCGTTTTTAGCTTCTTAGGCCCATTTGGTTATATTTGCGCGAAGTCAAAATTCCTTTCATTGATATGACGATCTCTTATAAGTGGCTGCTTGAATACCTCCCCGTCATGCTGGACCCTGAAAAGGTCTCGCTGATCCTGAATTCCATCGGGCTCGAAGTGGAAAAGCTCGAAAAATATGAGGAAATCCCCGGCGGTCTTTCCGGATTATTGATCGGTGAAGTATTGCAGGTGGCCAAACATCCTAATGCAGACAAACTATCCCTTACCCAAGTTAATATTGGCGCTGGTGAACCACTTTCTATTGTTTGCGGCGCACCAAACGTGGCAGCGGGGCAAAAAGTATTGGTGGCCCCAGTTGGTACCACCATCTATCCAACCCAGGGGGAACCACTAACCATGCGGCTTGCCAAAATCAGAGGTGTTGAAAGCCAGGGTATGATCTGTGCGGAAGATGAGGTGGGCTTAGGCAGCTCACATGCGGGTATTATGGTGTTGGACCCCACAGCAGTTGCAGGCACAAGTGCCGCGGACTATTTTTCACCTTATGGGGATTTCATTTTTGAGATTGGACTGACCCCGAACCGCAGCGATGCCATGAGCCATCTTGGCGTAGCACGCGATATCTGTGCCTACCTGAGCCATCATGAAGGGCAGCCATATACCGTTAAGTATCCTTATCTGACTACATCACTGACTCCAGGGTCAGATCAGCTGCCCATTGCCATAAGCGTTGCGGATGCCGTGGGTTGCCCGCGCTATTCAGGATTATCTATGACCGGCATAAAGGTGGGCCCTTCTCCATTATGGCTTGCCAAGAGACTTAAGGCGGTAGGTATCAGGCCCATTAATAATATTGTAGACATTACCAATTATGTGTTGCACGAGACGGGTCAGCCCCTGCATGCATTCGACGCAGACAAAATTGGTGGCAGAAAAATTATTGTACAAAAACTTCCGGCAGATAGCCTGTTTCTGTCGTTAGACGATAAAGAGCGAAAGCTTCATTCGGATGACCTGATCATCTGCGACGGTAATCACCAGCCGATGTGCATAGCTGGCGTATTTGGCGGTAAAAACAGCGGTGTATCGGAAAGCACGGTGAACGTTTTCCTCGAAAGTGCTTTTTTTAATCCGGGCATGATCCGAAAAACATCATTCAGGCATAATCTGAGGACCGATGCAGCTACCCATTTTGAAAAAGGGGTGGATATTGGCAATACGGTGAATGTGCTGAAACGAGCTGCTCAATTGATCAGCGAACTGGCAGGCGGAAAGGTTTCCTCAGAAATCGTTGACATCTATCCAGTGCCCGCTCAACCCGGATCCATTACGATCAGCTATGATTACCTGCGTAGGATCAGCGGAAAGCAGTATGCCCGGGAAACAGTGCGTGACGTATTGAAAAGTTTAGGTTTCGGGATCGACCACGATAGTGACCAGGAACTTGCTGTCAAAGTTCCACTGCATAAAACTGACGTGACCCTCCCTGCGGATATCGCAGAAGAAGTGATGCGTATTGATGGATTCGATAACATCGCTATTCCCAGCTCCATCACCATCACACCGGCAACAGAAGAAAACATACTGCCTTCCGTATTAAAAGAAAAGATTTCCAACATATTGGCGGGCATGGGATATTTCGAGATCATGAACAACTCGATCACCAATAGTGCCTTCCTTACCGCCGAAGAGCTGCCAACTGCAGTCAAAATGATGAACAACCTCAGTGCGGAACTTGATTCTTTGAGGGTCTCTATGCTGGAAACAGGCCTGCAAACGGTACTGCATAACCTAAACAGGAAGAACAACAATTTGCGATTATTTGAATTTGGTAAAACATATTCTACCTCTGGCCAGGGCAAATACAGTGAGGTAGAACACCTTGCCGTCTTCCTGAGTGGCAGGATACGTGAGGAAAACTGGCACAACAAAAAAGAGCTTTCGGATATCTACCATCTTAAAGGAGTGGTTCAGGCCATCATGACCCAACTGGGCATTAGCAACCTGAGTTATGAAACCAAAACAAATCCAAGGCTGGACGAACATGTAGAGATCAGGTCCGGAAATACAATTCTGGCAAACATCGGAAAAGCGAACTCGGCACTAGTGACACGTTTAGATATCAAACAGGACGTTTATGTAGCGGACCTGCTTTGGGAAAACTGCGTGGACGTTGCAGCTAATAGAAATCTGGCTTACCAGGAAATCCCCCGGTTCCAAGCTGTGCAGCGCGATCTGGCCTTTATCGTGGACAGGCACCTGGTGTATAGCACAGTGGAAGAAATCGTCAGCCGGACGAAACTCCCTAAACTGAAACAGACACGCTTGTTTGATGTTTTTGAAAGTGAGAAACTCGGATCTGGTAAGAAATCAATGGCCCTGAGCTTCACGTTCCTGGATGAAGAAAAAACGATGACGGACAAGGAAATTGATGAGATGATGCAAAAAATCATCGTAACTTTTGAAAAGGAACTGAATGCTGAAATCAGAAAAGCATGACATCACCAACAGAACAAATAGACAGGATCAGGCTGAAGATCCATGGCATTTTAAAAAAACAGCAGTCTCTCGAAAAGGAGAACGAAAAACTAAAGGCAGAGCTTGAGCGCAGGTCGTCTATCGAACATGAATTGAAAGACAAGGTGAATCAACTGGAAGAGCAGGCCAATGTATTGAAGGTATCCTCGGGCCAAATGGATGAAGCCTCAAAGAAAGCCTTTGAAAAACAACTCAATCATTACATCAAAGAGATAGACAGGTGCATCGCTATGCTGAGCCAATAGCTCAGACGCGTTTGATCATCCGCACCCGTGTTTCATTTTCCCCGGTAGTCAGTTCTAAAACATAAATGCCGTAAGGCAAGTCGTTGAGTCCCCGCCAACTGTAGTTGGTCTGGCCTTTGGGGATCTCTGTTTCCATACTGCTCATAACACTCCCGTGTTCATCTTTAAGTACCGCCCTGAGGGATGACAATGGCTCTTTGTGGTCAACTTCGAAAACAACCGAATCAATAAAAACGGCTGATTTTGGTTTGGCAAACATACCTTAACTGTTTATACGTTAATTGGATACAAACTATCCCAAGGTTCAGGATTTGTGTATCTTCAAGGCTAGGTTTCAGACTTAAGGGCAGGAGGTGAAAAACTTGTTCATAAATATATCCTTAGTTTTTGATTATGCAAAATTTGATATCAGTAAATATTGTAATAGGCGATCGTAACTACCGGGTAAGGATAGAGGCAACTGACGAAGAATCAGTAAGAAAGATCTCCAAATTGATCAACGATAAGATTTTGGAGTTCAAATCCAGTTTTGCCGGTAAGGACATGCAAGACTATATTTCGATGGTCTTGCTTTGGTTTGTTACGGAGCAGCAGCAGGGAAATATCTCTGCGTCGGGAATCACCGAAGCACTCGATCAACTGGAAGAACTGGTAGGAAAGCAAGCCTGACCAACGCCTTGGACCGGGGCATTTTACTGCGGAAACTCAATCGATTTATTGCTTAACTTCGTGGGTTACGGCCTTGGAAAGGCCAGTAAAGATTTATAACGTGACATTGATAAAACCCAACATTCATGGATTTCAATCAGATTTTACCCATTATAATTGGTGTAATTGCATTAGCCATAGGCGTAGGTGCAGGAAAATTCCTGTTCGCTAAGGATACGCGTAAACAAGTAGAAGAAGCATCCTATCAGGCAGAAAAAATCATCGCAGATGCCCGTAGCCAGTCAGAAACGCTGAAGAAAGAGAAAATGCTTGAAGCCAAAGAGAAGTTTGTTCAACTTCGGGCCGAGCATGAAAAAGAGGCGTTGGAAAGGAATAAGAAAGTCAACGACGCTGAGATCAGGATCAAGCAGAAAGAACAGTCGGTCAATTCGAAACTGGAGAACCTCGACAGGCAGACCAAGGAGAACGATACCATTAAGGAGAACCTGAACCGTCAGATCGAAGTCATCAACCAAAAGCGCACGGAACTGGAAAAACACCAGGAAGAGCATATCCGCCGCCTTGAAAAGATCGCAGGACTAACCGCTGAAGAAGCCAAAGCACAATTGGTTGAAAGCCTGAGGCAAGAAGCTCATTCCCAAGCCATTACGATTCAGCAGGAGATCATTGAGGACGCGAAACAAAAGGCAAATAAAGAAGCCCGTAAGATCATCATTCAATCGATTCAACGTACTGCAGCTGAACAGACCATTGAAAATACAGTCACCGTATTTAACCTGGAAAGCGACGAAATTAAGGGCCAGATCATCGGCAGAGAAGGCCGCAATATACGGGCTATTGAAGCTGCAACGGGCGTGGACCTTATTGTAGATGATACACCTGAAGCCATTGTCCTTTCTTCTTTTGACCCGCTAAGGCGCGAGATCGCCAGGTTGTCTTTGCAGCGCCTGGTGGCAGATGGAAGGATCCATCCGGCCCGTATTGAAGAAGTGGTTGAAAAAACCCGCAAGCAAATAGAAGAACAAGTGATGGATATCGGCGAAAGAGCCGTTATTGAACTGGGCATCCATGGCCTGCATAAAGAATTGGTAAGGGTGGTAGGTAAGATGCGGTTCCGCTCTTCCTATGGTCAGAACCTCCTGATGCACAGTCGTGAAGTAGCCAACCTCTGCGGCATTATGGCTGCGGAACTCGGCATGAACGCCAAGCTGGCTAAAAGAGCCGGTCTTTTGCATGACATCGGTAAGGTTCCGGATGAGGAAACAGAATTGAGCCATGCCCTTCTCGGCGGTAAACTGGCAGAAAAATACGGTGAGAACCCTGCCGTGGTGAATGCCATCGCCGCCCACCACGATGAAATGGAAATGCAGTATGTGATCTCCCCCATTGTACAGGCCTGTGACGCCATCAGTGGCGCCAGACCTGGAGCACGCAGGGAAATCATGCAACAATATATCCAGCGGATCAAAGACCTTGAAACCCTTGCCCTGACCTATCAGGGTGTCGAGAAAGCCTATGCCATCCAGGCCGGTCGCGAATTAAGGGTAATTGTAGAAGCCGATAAAGTATCTGACAGTGATTCAGAAAGGATCAGTTTTGACATGGCCCAGAAGATCCAGAATGAAATGACCTACCCCGGGCAGATAAAAGTTACCGTAATCCGCGAAAAACGGACAGTAAACGTTGCCAGGTAACTTTTATATGCAATGTGATAAATGAGATTAATGTAGGGAATGTGGTGAATGAATGCGAGAATGTGACAAATGCACGTTCCCTGAGTTTCACCACATTCCCCTTATTCATTCGCCACATTTTTCACATTCCCCCACATTTATCACATTCCCCTCATCATTCCCCACATTAATCACATTAAATTTGGCGCAGCCAAATTTCTCCCCTACCTTCGCCGTCCAAATTTCAAGGATATG